>NZ_CDXDOS010000078.1:0-14070 GCF_978021245.1 Frankia sp. CoBUL1 | reverse complement strand
AACACCCCGATCGCGCAGACCCGACGGCGG
Source organism: Frankia sp. CoBUL1 (assembly GCF_978021245.1). Taxonomy (NCBI): domain Bacteria; kingdom Bacillati; phylum Actinomycetota; class Actinomycetes; order Frankiales; family Frankiaceae; genus Frankia; species Frankia sp. CoBUL1. The sequence continues at coordinate 14,040 of NZ_CDXDOS010000078.1, read as the reverse complement.
CCGTCGGCCTCCCGGCAAAGGTGAACGGCGGTGTGGAGCGCTGCCGCGATATGGCTGTGGACCGCGGGGCGGGACAGCCCGGCGAGGGCTGCGAGAGCCTCCAGGCGGGTGGGCAGCGCACTGGTGTCGTTGGCGTGCACGGTGCTCAGCCCGCCCTCGTGATCGGTGTTGAGGGCGACGAGGAGATCGAGCACCTCGGGGCCGCGGACCTCGCCGAGCACCAGCCGATCCGGGCGCATGCGCAGCGCCTGGCGGACCAGATCACGCTGGGTAACCTTGCCGGCGCCCTCGATGTTCGGCGGGCGGGCCTCGAGCCGCACCATCCCCGGACGGTCCATGACGAGCTCGGCGGTGTCCTTCACCAGCACGATCCGTTCGTCGGGGCGCACCGCTCCCAGTAGCGCGGCAAGCAGTGTGCTCTTGCCCGAGCCGGTGCCCCCGGTCACCACGATCGCAAGTCGGGCGCTCAGGACCGCGTGCAGCACGGCCGCCACCGCCGGGCTCATTGTTCCGGCGAGCACGAGTTCGTCGAAGGTGAAGGGGCGACGCCGGGTCCGTCGCAGCGACAGGCACGTACCCTGCACCGCGATCGGTGCCAGAACCGCGTGCAACCGGGTTCCGTCGCGCAGTTGCACGTCGGCGAAGGGCATCGCGGCGTCCAGGAGCCGCCCGGCTGTCGCGGCGAGACGAACGGCCAGGCGCCGCACCGCTTCCTCGTCCGCGAACGCGACCGAGGTACGGATGAGCCGGCCCCGGCGTTCCACCCAGACCTCGCCGGGCCCGTTGACCAGGACATCGGTGACGTGCGGATCAGCGAGGAGGGGATCCAGCGGGCCGGCTCCGGGCGGCTCCGCGGGTGCGGCCACCGGTTCCGGTGGTTCGAGCGGTTCTGACGGTTCGAGCGGTTCCGATGGGATTGCGGACGGCGGTGAAGATCGTGTGGAGACCGCGGGCCTCGCGGCCGCTCGGGCAGCCGGTGAGGCCGCGTGACCTGTGGCGGGGAATGGGGACCTGCGTCGCTCGCCGAGCCCGGTCATGACCAGGCCTCCGGATCGGGCCACACCCGTGGCCCGAGAACGCCGAGGCGGGTCAGCAGCTCCTCGCTGAGGCGATCGATGGTGTTCCTGTCGGCTGAGCCGCCGTAGCGGTCGCGAGTGGGAACCGAACGGTTCCGTCGGCTGCTGATCACCCCGGCCAGTGGCACGCCGAGCATCGTGGCGATTGCCTCCGGGGTGAGGCGGTCGGACGGGTGCAGCCGGACGACGGCGCGCACATCGGCGGACCGGCGGATGGCGGCCGAGCAGACACGTTCGGCCGCCACGATCGACGGCAGGTCCGCGGGCGTGACGATCAGCACCGTCTGGCAGGTCCGCAGGGCCACGGTGGTGCCCGCGTCGACTGCGGTGGCCGCCGGATTCCCTCGGCTGGGGAGATCCAGGATCACCAGGTCGGACGTGCAACGAGCGGTCGCGAGCAGGGTGGCCATCGTCGCCGGGGGAACGCCTGGGCTGACGGCGGGATCCCAGGACACCACGGAGAGGTCACCCCGGCGGGGCAGCCGGTCGGAGCAGGCGATCGGCCCGACCGGGCCGTTCCCGTCCATCTGGTCGTGCTGGTCGTGGCGCGTGGGAAACAGCGGCGCCAGGCTGGAGGTCTCCCCGCCAGGGAAGGCACCGGACATGGACGGCACGAGGCGGGCGAAGGCGGGGGCGAGCCCGCCACCGTGCGGATCCGCGTCGATCAGCATCGTGCGCAGGTCGTGCCTCAGCCCGGCCAGGGCCAGCGAGACGGCCAAGGTGGAGGCTCCCGTCCCGCCGCGGCCGCCGATGATGCCCAGTGTCACCGAACGATGCCGATCGAGGCCGTCGAGATCGCTGAGGAGGTCGACCAGCCAGGGCTCGGCTTCGGGAAGGAAGATCACGTGATCGGCGCCGATGCGCACGGAGGCGTCCCACACCCGGCCGTCGTCGACGTGTCCTCCGACCAGGACTACATGCCGTCGATCGGGCAGCGTGGCCGCGATGCATGGCTCGACCTCGTCCATTCCGACGATGACCAGGGGAGCCGACGTCCAGTTGCGGCGCACCGCGCTCATCTCGGTGGCGACCGTCATCGACACACCGGCGGCCGCCGCAAGCCGCAACAGATCGTCGAGTAGGTCGGGAATGGCGGTGACGATGAGCGGGCGTACGACCGGACCGTGGTTCTCCGCGGCGGTCAGCAGGGGCGGAGCAGGGGACATGGCGGCCTCGTTCCCATCGGGGTCGGGGAAGACGTGGTCTCACCATGCGCCGGGACAGGCCCTGTGGATGACCGCCCTCCACAGGGCCTGAAGATGTTCTGATGGAGGTTTCGACCGGCCGAGACCTGCCGAGGCCGCAGGCCGGGAACGCGTGGCTGCCGCCCACGTGGCAGGAGGGGCGGCGGCCCACGCAGGGGTCCGCGCCGAGTGGTTCATACGGGCAGGTTCGTTGTGGTCCATCCCTGCAGCGGATCCGTCAGGTGCGTCAATCGCGCCGTAAGTGTGGATCAGGTTCGGGCGAGCGCCTCGCAGACGGCGAGGGACTCCCGCGCGGCGAGTTCCAGGGCCTTCGCGCAGTGCCGTACCCAGATGGCCACGCCGTCGGCGCCGCCACCGACATAGGCCGCGGCGGCCTCGCGGTACCCGGCGTGGGCCTCCCCGGCGTGGGCGTCCCCCGCGCGGTCCACCCGCAGGATGCTCGCCGGGTTCTGTCCCATCTCGAGATGTCCCACGTCGGTCGCCGTGAGTGCCTTGGGATCGAGGCCCCGGCCGATCAGGACCAGACGGGCGGCGGCCCGGGCGATGACCCCGTCGAGGGCGCCGAACGGTCGTAGGGCCAGCAGCTCCCCGTGCACCACGGCGGCCACCACGATCGCCGGCGCGCTCGTGGGCGCGACGAGGAGTCCGGTCAGGCCATCCAGCCGAACCGAGGTCTCCACCGAGTGGGGAGGCGGGCCCAACCGCAACGGGTCGAGAATCTCCCGGGTGCCGGCATCGGCCCGCGGACGACCGAGCTCGTCGCCCGGGACGAAACCCCGGCCCAGCAGCACGTGCATGCGGGCCAGGGCCTGTCGCGGTGCCCGCTCCCAGGCCGGAACCAGGATGCCCAGTTCGGCGTAGAGCCGAACCGTGCCGAGGACGACAGGTAACGGATGGCCGGATCCGGTCATGGCGGCGTCGTTCCGTGTACCGCGGTCGGTGACCGCTCCGGCCTTCGACGCGTCCGTTTCCTCCGGGCCGGGGAGCACGCCTTCGGGCCCGGACCGGGCCAGGTGCGCCCGCAACTCGTCCAGGCTGATCTCGTATCCCTCGAGGGCGGCGCAGGCGCGGGCGGCCCGCAACGATGCCTCCGCGGTCACCTCGGCGCTCTGGCGGCGCAGAACGCGGTGGCGCAGAAGCGTGTCCACCGCGGATCGGGCGCTGTCCGCGGCTTCACGCACCCCGGGCAGAGCGGCAACACGGGCGAGTGGATCGGCGGCGAGGATTGTTCCAGACGGGCGGAGACTCACAGCTCGCACGCTACCCGTCCGCGCCATGCGTGCTGGGCCGTGCGTGCTGGGCCGTGCGGGGTCGGACCGTCCAGGCCAGGCGGGCCGGGCCAAGCGAGAAGACGGTGAGACCCGTAGGAGGAGTCACAGGTCTGAGCCGCGTCGTTGGGCCCCCAGGCGGCTCCGCGCGGGGGAGACTGCGTAGCGGGACCGGGGCGGCGGACCGCGTCACGACAGGGGGGACGGTCGGCCGGGAGGGTACTTGACGGTATGGACCGGAGGGGCCCGGGGCGGATGGCCTCCGGTGGGGCCTCCGGTCCGCCGCCGGTTCGGACCCTGTCGGATCAGGGTGCCTGTCGGATCAGGGTGGTAGCGCGAACTGTCCCGCCGTCCAGCACGGGCGGGTCGCAGCCAGAGGGAGGACCAGAAGTGTCGATCGCAGCCGGGAAGGCTCGGGACGGCCGTGAGCCGACGCTGGGTGAGCTGGTGGCCCTGGCCACTCGCGATGTCTCGTTGTTGGTTCGTCAGGAGATCAACCTGGCCAAGGCCGAGCTTGCCCAGCAGGCGGTGTCGGCTGCGCTCGGAATCGGTTTTCTGGCGGTGGCGGCAGGCCTCGGGTTCTGCGCTCTGATCGCCGTCACGATCTTTCTGGGAGAGCTGTTCACCTGGGCCGGCATCGAGCGTTTCTGGTCCTATCTGCTGACGGCCGGTCTCTACCTCGTCGTCGCGGGGCTGCTGGCCCTGTTCGCGATGGCGCGGTTGCGCAAGCTCTCCCCGCCCGAGCGGACCATCCAGACCGTGCGCGACGACATCACCTGGCTACGTAATCCGACGACCGCCCCAGCCAGGTCGGCGGGTCCGGTCGGACCGGGAGACGCGGTCGGGTCGGCGGGTGCGGCCGCCCACCCGGGTCAGCGCGGGCACTGACGTCCTGTTCGGTGTCCGCCGGTACCCAAGCCTGCAGGCGCGGTCGGCACAGGGTCTGGCGAGGGAGCCGGCGGCGGACGTTCGAGGGCCGGCGGCGGACCTCACGACCGGCTCGTCACGAGCACCGCCGGTCCGGGGCCGGGGGCTGGTCTGCCATCCTGGCAGGCGATGGAGGACACCGTTCCCGAGCCCGCCACCGTCCTGGTCGACGGGCCGTGGCGGCACCGTGACGTGTCTGCCAACGGTACCCGGCTGCACGTGGCGGAGTTGGGGAGCGGCCCGCTCGTCCTGCTGCTGCATGGCTTCCCGCAGTTCTGGTGGGCCTGGCGTCACCAACTCACCGTGCTGGCGGCGGCGGGCTACCGCGTCGTCGCGCCGGACCTGCGCGGCTACGGAGCGAGTGACAAGCCGCCTCGGGGCTATGACGCCTTCACCCTCTCCGATGACGTGGCCGGTCTGGTCAGAGCATTGGGGGAACCGGACGCCGCGGTCGTGGGCCACGACTGGGGTGGGCTGCTTGGCTGGACCACTGCGGTCCGTCATCCGATGGTGGTGCGTCGACTCGCGATCCTGGCCATGCCCCATCCGCTGCGGCTGCGGCACCAGATCGCGGCGGATCCTCGTGGTCAGGGTGTCGCCAGCCGGTACATGCTCGGTTTTCAGCTGCCGTGGCGGCCCGAACGGGTCCTGGTGGCCGAGGACGCCGCCCACGTCGCAACGCTGCTACGCGGCTGGGGAGGACCGGGGTATCCGGATGCCGAGGCCGAGCGGCGATATCGATCGGCGATGCGCGTTCCCGGGGTGGCGCACAGCTCCCTGGAGTACCACCGGTGGATCTTCCGGTCGTTATTCCGGCCTGATGGGGCGCGTTTCGGTAGTGTCCTCCGTCGGTCGCTGCGGATGGAGACCCTGCAGATACACGGGGAAATGGACCGTTGTTTCCTGCCGTCCACCGCCCAGGGCTCCGGGCGTTACGTCAGCGGTCCCTACACCTGGCGTCTGCTCGGTGAGATCGGGCACTTCCCGCATGAGGAGGCCCCCGACCTCGTCAACGCCGAACTGCTCGGCTGGCTTCGTCCCTGAGCGTCGCCCGGCCACCGGTGCGGGAGTACGGGAGGTCAGTCGCACCCCTGCGTGCTCACCTCCGCCGTGGCGATTACCCCGGCGGCGGCAGGCCTGGCCACTTCGGCGGCGCTCAGGGCGTAACCGGTGTCGCTGTCGTTGACGGCCGCGGCGAACACGACGCCCAGGACGTCTCCGCTTTCGGACAACAGGGGTCCACCGGAGTTTCCCGGCAGCACCCGTCCACGGACCGCGTAGATGTCGCGCAGGACGAGGCCGTGCGAGTAGATGTCCGGGGCCTGGGCGGTCTGATGGTCGCGGACACGCGCCGCCACAGTGGTGTATGGCCCGTCCTGGGGATAACCGGCGATCACCGCGGCGTCTTCGGCCGCGGCCGGTGGGTTTGTCCGGAACCGCAGCGGCGGCCGTTGCAGGTCCGGCACGCGGAGCACGGCGACGTCCCGGTCGGGGTCGAACAGGACGACCTCGGCCGGCAGGGTGCGCGAGGCCAGCACGACCACCGGACGGTGCACTCCGGCTACGACGTGCGCGTTGGTCATCACGCGCTGCGGGGCGATGACGAATCCGGATCCCTCGACCCGTTTGTCGCAGGAGCTGGCGACGCCACGGATTTTCACGATGCTCGCCGCCGCGTTGCGGACCCCGGCCGTCCGGGTGGAAGCGGGATCGGGCGGATCGGCAGCGACGATGCGCCCGCCGCCCAGCCCGGCGAAGACCTCGGGGAAGCCGTTGTCGTCAGCCAGTTGGCGCAGGTCGGCGAATGCACTGCGGACCTCGTTGGGCATCCCGGCGTCCACGGTGGCGAGGATCCGCGATTCCCGGACCGAGTGGGCGAGGGACTCGAAGGGCGATCGATCGACGGCCGTCGCCAGCAGCCAGGCGACAAGAACCACCGATAAGCCGGAGAGCACCGCACCCGCGGCGGCATCGACGGCCCTGCCGGGGCGCCAGGTCACCCGGTCCCGGCTGGCGACCCCGATCGCGGTGCCCGCGACCTGCCCGACCAGGGCGAGACCGAGCACGGCCAGGAGACCGACCATGGCGCCGTGGCTCTCCTGGCCGATCAGTTCGGCGAAGGGCTTCGCGACCTTGGCACCGAGCACACCACCGCCGAGGAAGCCGACGAACGACAGCGCGCCCACCAGGAAGCCCTGCCGGTACCCGGAGATCGCGAAGAGTACGACGAGCAGGAGAAGAACGATGTCCAGGACGTTGAGCACGGCGGGCGTCGGTTCGACTCAGAGGATCTTCAGTGTGGCTGTCATGTTGGGATGCAGAGTGCAGACCACCGGGTAGCTACCCGGTTTCGTCACGGAGAAGGTGATGCTCTGTGACTCTCCCGCGGAGACGATGCGCGTGTGTGCCTCGGGAATCCGCGGAATGACGAAGTTGTGCGGCGGGGACTGCGGCGCGACCGAGAAGTCGACGCGGATCCGCCCCGGCCTGGCCACCAGTTCCATCGCGGAGAAGTGCAGGTTCGGCAGGCCCGTGACGGCGAAGATCTGCAGGCCGCCCGCTCCCTCGGTGGGAGTGAGGGAGGGCCCCGTCGACGTGCCGTCCTTGCCCGAGCCTCCGCAACCCGCGGCGCCCAGGAACAGACCGAGTGCCAGTCCGAGAGCTACCGTGAGCCGGCCCAGCCGGGTTGTCCGCCTGGTCCAGCCCGTCCGGTCCATCCAGGTCACCCGAGCGGGCGGGTGCTGGGTACCACCCGGCCGTCGTGACCGCCCCTGCCGGGAGGAGTGGATGGACGGTCGCGGTCCCGCATGGTCACGGTCCGCGGTGCTGGTCATCAGCTGTGCCTCTCGTCGCAGGGCGATGCCGGTGCCGCCGGCGGGCTGGACCTGTCCAGTGGACCGGACTGTAGCGGTGGGTGGGGCAGTGCCGGTGGGCTGGTTGTCTGTGCGGGCACGACCGGGGTCCCGCTGGTCGTGGCCCGCGCGACCGGGCAGTCGATGAGCTCGGTGTCGTTCCACGGCAGTTCCCACTCGCCGAGACGGAGAAGAACATCGAGGATGCCCGCGGTGAAGCCCCACACCAGCATGCCGCGGACCCGGAAGGCGGGTCCGGCGAGGCCGGTGCGGTGGCGCAGCATGACCCGGTTGGCCGGGTCGGCCAGCTCCGCGAGTGGCACCCGGGTGACCGACGACGTCTCGGCGGGATCGACGGGTACGACCGCGCACGGAGTATGCCACCAGCCGATCACCGGGGTCACGAGATAACGACTGGCGTGCAGGTAGAGCGGGGATGCGACGGCGAGCACCTCGACCCCCGCGGGGTCGAGGTGCTACCTCCTCCTCGGCTTCGCGTAGCGCCGTGTGCACCCGCGACTCGTCCGTCGCGTCGGTGGCGCCACCGGGGAATGCGGGCTGGCTGGCATGGCTGCGCAGCTCGGCCGCCCGTTCGAGCAGGAGGATGTCCGGCCCCTCCGGGCCATCATCGCCGAACAGGATGAGTACGGCGGTCGGTCGAGCATCCGCGCCCGCATGACCCGGATGGGTCCGGCTGGTCACGAGGGCCTGCCCGGCCTTCTCCGCCAGAGCGCGCAGCCAGGCCGGGGGCGGGGGGACGGTGGTCCCGTCAGTGTCGAAGGCGCCGTCGGCGTTGGCTGGCAGCTCGGTCATCGCAGGGTTTCGACGTCGCTGCGTGTTCCCCGGACCAGCCGGGCCGCCTCGGCAGGCTCGGTGGGGCCGAGCCCGAAGGACGGGCACAGCCGGGCCAGCCCGCAGGCGCCGCAGGCCGGGCGGCGCGAGTGACAGATCCGTCGCCCATGAAAGATCATGCGATCGGAAGCGATGGTCCAGTCCCGCTGTTCGATGAGCGCCGCCAGGTCCGACTCGACCTTGACGGGGTCGGTCTGAGTGGTCAGCCCAAAGCGGCGGGACAGCCGCCCGACGTGGGTGTCGACGGTGATTCCGGGAACGTCGAACGCATGCCCGAGCACGACGTTCGCCGTCTTGCGACCGACGCCCGGCAAGGTCACCAGGGCCGCCAGCGACCGTGGAACCTCACCGTCGAAGCGTTCGGTCAGGGCCGCGCCGATGCCGATCAGCGAGTTCGCCTTGGCACGGAAGAACCCGGTCGGCCGCAGCATGTCCTCGAGTTCGGCGCGCTCCGCGCCCGCATAGTCAGCTGCGGTCCGATAACGGGCGAACACTCCGGGAGTGACCTCGTTGACCTTCTTGTCGGTGCACTGGGCCGACAAGACGGTGGCAACCAGCAGTTCGAGAGCGTTGTCGAAGTGCAACGCGATGCGGGCGTCGGGATGGATATCGCCCAGCAGACGCACTATCCGGCGAGCCCGCCGGGTCTTCGTGAGCGGGGTCTCGGCCGCGGCGTCGACGGTTGCGGGCATGTCTGGCAGCGTATCTGCCGGTCGATCCGCCCGTCCGGCGCCGCTGCCGGGTGGTCCGAACGGGCCCCGGCCAGGTGGCCAATGCGCGACACACCCACCCCCGGTCGCATGCGATGGTCGCCGGTCGGCCACCATGGAGAGGTCATGTTTGTCATTGCCGCGGTCACCTTTCCCCTGCTGCTTCTCGGCCTTCTGCTGGCGATGGAACGGGTGGAACGTCCGTTGAATGCCGCTGACACCGGTAAGGGCCTCGAGGGCTTCCTCGACAACGCCCGGCCGGACGAGGTCAGCACCTTCGTCAATCAGGGCCTCCCCGCCGCGTTGGAGCGCTACCGGCGGCGCCTGCGCCGACCGCCGCCGGGCAAGCATCGAGCCGCCTGACCGCGCGGGGCTGGGCTGTGCCGATCGGCCCGTCGGGTCCAGGCCGGGCCGTGCCGATCGGCCCGTCGGAGCCCTGTCGATCGGCCTGTCGGAGCCATCTGGGGGTCCCTGGCCGTGCTCTCTGCCGATAGTCCTGGCATGCTCAGGACTGTGGAGGATCTGCTTGCCCGTGTACCACTGTTCGTAGGGCTGTCCGAGCAGGACCGAATGGCCCTCTCCGACCATCTTGATCGGCAGGATGTCACCCGTGGGGACGTGCTGTTCCGTGAAGGAGATGTCGGGGACCGGGTCTTCATCGTCCTGTCCGGAAAGGTGAAGATAGGACGTCAGTCGGCCGACGGCCGGGAAAACCTGCTGTCCGTGATGGGTCCCGGAGACTTGTTCGGGGAGCTGTCGTTGTTCGACCCCGGCCCACGCACGGCTACCGCTACGGCAGTCACGGATGCATCGTTGCTGTTGCTGGAACATACCGCGTTGCGTCCCTGGCTGCGATCACGCCCGGAGGCGGGCGCGATGCTCCTGCGGGAGCTGGCCCGCCGGTTGCGGCGTACCAACGACAACGTTGCCGACATGGTGTTCACGGATGTGCCGGGGCGAGTGGCGAAAGCCCTCCTCGACTTGGCGGAACGCTTCGGTGAGCCGGCACAGCCCGGCAACGAGGCCGCCGGTGTCCGTGTCGAGCACGGGCTCACGCAGGAGGAACTGGCCCAGCTGGTGGGCGCGTCCCGGGAGACGGTGAACAAGGCGCTCGCCGACTTCGCCACCCGGGGCTGGCTGCGCCTGGACTCCCGTGCGGTCGTGCTGCTCGATCGCGAACGCCTTTCCCGCCGCGCACGCTGAGACCGGCGACCGGCGACCGGCGACCGGCGAAAGGCTCGAGGTCCCGCCGGGGCCTCGAGCGCCGGTTGACGCGCGCAAGGCCCGGCCACGGGAGGTGACCGCTCCAGCGGTTCATCCGGCCGTCCCGGCCAGGCCCGCGGGGGTGATGGTCGCGCCGTCGGCGGCCCCGCTGACCGGCAGTCTCGCCAGCAGCCTGCGGGTCTGCGGCGCCTCGCTGACAGCCCCCGTGGCGGTCGCGGCCGCCAGCGCCCGCAGATAGGCGGCACGACCGCCTTCCAGATCGCCGTTGGCCACCAGCGCGGTGCCGAGCGCGCGGTAACCGAGCACCTGGGCGCGTACGTCCTCGGCATCCACGTTGACCGCGCGCCGGGCCACGGTGAGAGCCTGGGTGGGCTGCCCGGCATCCAACAGGATGCCGGCGAGATGGGCGTACGCCTGCCGGCGGGGGAACATCAGGGTTGCCGGTTCGCTTGCCGACAACGCCTCCCGCAACAGCTCGGTCGCCTCATCGAGCCGCCCGCGGGCCCGGGCGATCTGCGCGACCAGTACCTTTGCCCCGAGCTGGGCATGCGGGCGCAGCTCCAGCTGCGCGAGGTCCGCCTGCGCGATCTCGGCGGCCTGCCCAGCCTTGTCCACTTCGCCGGCGTCGAGCCAGGTCAGCCCGAGCAGCACCCGGGCCAGCGCGCCGACGACGACGTGTCCGCGGGCGGCCGCCTCGGCACACGCCTGTTCCAGGTACTCCGCCCCGCGGGCCGATTCGCCGGTGCCACGGGCCGCCAGCCCACGGGCGACCAGGGTCAGCATTGTTCCCCACGCGTCGCCGATGCTGGTGAACAGCTCAGCGGCCCGCTCCGCGTGGGCCTCGGCGGTGGCGATGTCGCCCAGCTCGGCGGCCGCTATCGCGTCGATGGTGAGGCAGACGGCCATCCCCCACTGCTCGCCCACGGAACTGGCTAGCTCGATCAGTTCGCGGGTGAGTTTGCGGGCCCGGGTGAGCTGCCCGGACAGCAGCAGCACCAGCGCCTCCGTGCCCCGGCACCAGCCGAGGCCGCCGGTGTCCTCGAGCCGGTCGAACACCGCGGACGCCTCGCGCAGCGTCCGCTCGGCGCGGGGATAGTCCCCCCGGGTGGTGGCGCTCCAGGCCAGGTGCTGCAACGCCCAACCGACCCCGCGGGGGTCGTCGACCTGGCGGGCGATCGCGAGGGCCTCGCGGTAGCGTTCCTCCGCCGCGTCGATACGGCCAGCGTTGTATTCGAGCATGCCCAGCCGGCGCAACGCGGCGGCCTCCGCACGGTCGTCACCGGCCTGTTGGGCCGATTTCAGGGCGGTGAGCAGGCACTGCGCCGCCTCCTCGGCGCGTCCCTGCTTCTGGCGCAGCTCGCCGAGCACGGAGAAGGCGGCGGCCCGTCGGACGGGTGCGTCGGTGCGTAGCGCGGGGCGTAGCGTGCGTTCGGCCTCATCGAGCTGGCGCAGCGCGACCAGGGCCTCGGCGTGCAGCACCCGCACGACGTTGTCCTCGTTCGTGTCGATGATGCCGCGGCCCAGACGGCGCGCGTTGGCCAGCAGGTCGGCGGCGGCTCGATGATCGTCTCGGGCTAGCGCCTCGCGCGCCAGCCGGACATGTGCATGGAACCCGGACATTCGGGACGACCAGGCCGGATCGGTGGCGGGAAGGTTCATCGATGCGGCCAGGTCATAGGCCCGCAGGGCGTGGTTCGCAACGAAGGTGGAGACGGCCCGCGAGCTGCCGACCATCGCTGTCACCCCCCAGCGCGCCGCCGTGGCATGCCGACGGGCCCGCTCGACCTTGGGTAGCCCGGCGTAGGCGGCGTCGCGGGCCATGGGATGGACGAACCGCCACCTCGTCTCCGTCGCCCGGGGCGGCCGGACGAGCTGGCGCTCGGTCAGTACCCGCAGCGCGCGGGTGACCTCCTCGGCGGGCCGTTCGTCGACCACCGGCAGCGCCTCGGCGGGAAACCGCGGGCCGAGCACCGCCGCCGCGCGCAGTACCGCCTTGGCCACCGGGTCGAGATCGTCGATGCGGGCGGCCAACACCGACTGCACCCCGGCGGGAAGAGTCGCCTCCGTCAGGGAGCCCTCGAGGACCCAGCCCGGCCACTCCCCATTGGTCGTCTCGGCCGACTGGTGCAGCATTCCGCGGTCGATCAGCAGGTTGAGCAGCTCCACCAGGAAGAAGGGATTGCCATGCACCCGGGAGAGCAGATCGGCCCGGCCGCGGGGCTCCAGCTGCACCCCGCCGAGATGATCCTGCAACAGGCGGCTGGAGGCCTCGAGGCTCAGCGGTTGCAGGGCGATGCGATGGATGTGGGGCAGTTCGGCGAGTCGTGGACCCGTCCGGTCCAGCAGCACAAGCAGAATCGGCCCGGACAACGCCGAGGCCAGCCGGCTCATCGCGTCGCTGAGCTGGCTGGTCGCCCATTCCAGATCGTCGATCATGACCAGGATGGGCCCGGAGGACGCGAGCGCGCCGAGGAGCAGGGCGACCGCGTCCACCGTCGCGTCGACGGACCGCTGCTCGGCCTCCGCGATGTGCGAGGCCCGGGCTGCCGGATCCCCCGGAGCCGCCGCGGTGGCGACGGCGGGCCGCCGGTCGAGGGGAACGCCGAGCAGCAGCAGCAGCCGGTCGGCGATGCCGGGTGGCAGCCGGGCACCGCTGTGCGGATGCGCCAGCCCCGCCACAGTTCGCCGGACGCGGTTGGCCACCCGGTCGAGGGAGTCACCGTCGGTCACCCCGCACGCGTTGCGAACGACGTCGACCAGGGGCGCCAGCCCGCGGCCGTCACCGTGCCGGACCGTCCGTCCCCAGAGCACCGTCGTGCCGGGGGTCCGCTCCGCCCGACAGGCGAGCTCGATGGCCAAGCGGGTCTTGCCGATCCCGGCCTCCCCGGTGATCAGTGCCACCTCGGGTGACTGGTTGGCGACGACCAGGTCGAACAGATCGGTCAGCGAGGCGAGCTCGGCGTCCCGGCCGAGGAACATGGCGTCGTCGGCGAGTCCGGGGCGGGCGACGTTCGACGGGCGCAGGCTCACCAGCTCATAGGCTGGGACGGGCTCCCGCTTGCCCTTGAGGACCAGGTCGGGCAGCTCTCGCCAGGTGGCCACGGACCGGGTGGCGAGCGCGGTCTCCCGACCGGCGTAGACGGTGCCGATCGTGGCGGCGGCCGACAACCGGGCGGCGGTGTTCACGGTATCGCCGATCACGGTGTAGGAGAGCGCGGCCTGCACCCCCGCGAGGACCTCGCCGGTGTTGACGCCCACCCGCAGGCCGAGCCGGCCGTCATCGTCACCCCCCGTGGAGGTGAGCACCAGCCGACGAACGGTCTCCTGCATCGCGGCGGCGGCCCGAACGGCACGTTCAGGGTCGTCCTCATGGGCGGTGGGAGCCCCGAAGACGGCCATGATGCCGTCACCGGTAAGGTTGTCGACGCGGCCGCCAACCTCGTCGATCTCGTGGGCGAGGGCGGCGAGGACCCGATCGGTCATCTCCCCGACGCGTTCCGGATCGCGATCCTCCGCCCAGGCGGTGAAGTCGGACAGATCACCGAACAGAACGGTGACGACCCGGCGCTCGGAAGCATCCACCGCGGGACTCTCGACCGAGGTGAACTCCAAGCCGCAGTGGTAGCAGAATCGTCCGCCCGGAACGGCCGCCGAGCTGCACCGGGGGCACCGTAGCGGGCCCGTGTGCGGAGCTGTGATCACCATGCCTGGGGCCTCCCGTCCGGGTGGCCGGTGGGTAGGGGGCCGAACCGGTTGCCCGGTTTTCGGCTGGTCGAAATCGTCATCCTGCGCACGGGCGGTTCCCTCCGTGCCAGAGTTTAGTGGCCTGGGTCTCCTTCCTCGAATCCCGTCTTGTCGGATGACCGACCGCAGCCACGTCGATGCTGCTGCGATACCGCTGCGTGATATCGGCCCGGTATCTCTTC
>NZ_CDXDOS010000077.1:0-14153 GCF_978021245.1 Frankia sp. CoBUL1 | reverse complement strand
CGCGCGACGGGCTCGCGGCCCCCGTCGGGCGGGCTGGGGCGGCCCGTCCCGCCGGGCCTACCGTCGTCGACCAGCCGCGCGGCGGATCGGATCGTTCCGGGGTTCGCTCGTGACCGGCGTACCGGCGGGTGGTGAGCCCGTCGCCGGTGTACCGGTGGATGGTCCGCCCGCGCCGCGGGCTCCGCTCGCGGCCGCGCGCCGCCGGTCCGGACCGGTCCCGATGCTCGCCGAGTCCGGGCTCGCGCCGAGGCCGCACGCGGTGGTCGTGGCCGGGGCGCGGCCGAACTTCATCAAGATCAAGCCGATTCTGGACGCCCTCGACGCGGAGGGTTTCCGGACCACGCTCGTGCACACCGGTCAGCACTATGACGAGGCGATGAGCGAGGTGTTCTTCGCCGATCTCGGGCTACGCCCCCCTGACCATCACCTCGCGGCCGGATCGGGCTCCCACGCCGTGCAGACGGCCGCGGTCATGACGTCGTTCGAGCCGTTGCTCGACCGGCTTGCCCCGGAGATCGTCGTCGTGGTCGGCGATGTCAACTCAACTCTGGCCTGTGCGCTCGTCGCGGCGAAGGCGGGCGTGCCCGTTGCCCACGTGGAGGCGGGCCTGCGTAGCGGTGACCGGTCCATGCCCGAGGAGATCAACCGCATTGTCACCGACCACGTGTGCGACCAGCTGTTCGCGACCTCACCGGACGCGGTGGAGCATCTGTACCGGGAGGGCCTGCCCCCCCGGGCGGTCCATCTCGTCGGCAACGTCATGGTGGACACCCTCCTGGCGTGCCGGGACGAGGCGCTGGGCCGGCCGACGCTGACCGAGCTCGGCCTGCACCCGGGCGGGTACGGCCTGGTGACCATGCACCGGCCCGCCAACGTCGACGATCCGGACGTGCTCGCCGGGCTGCTCGGGGCGCTCGGGGAGATCGCGGTGCGCTGCCCGCTGGTCTTCCCGGCGCATCCCCGTACGGCGGCGCGGCTGGCCGGGATGCTCCCCCCGGGGGTTCGGCTGCTCGGACCCGTGGGCTATCTCGACTCCCTGGCGTTGCAGGCCGGGGCGCGTCTCGTGCTCACCGATTCCGGCGGCGTGCAGGAGGAGTCCACCGTGCTGGGAGTACCGTGCCTGACGCTCCGCGACTCGACGGAACGTCCATTGACTGTTACCGAGGGTACCAACCGGGTGGTGGGTCGGGACCGGCGGGTGGTGGTCACGGCCGCGTTCGACACCCTGGAGCGGCCGCCTGCGCCCCGGCGTCCGGCCTTGTGGGACGGCCACGCCGCCCGCCGCATCGCGCGAATTCTGGCCCGGGTGGTCGCACCCCCGCCGGAACCGGGCCGTCCGGGCGCACCGGATCCGGCGATCCGTCCGCCGGCCCGGGACACAGCTAGCCACCTACCTCTCTCTACGTAAACAATCTGACACACTATGTGTATGACTTCGAAGAAGCTGGTGGTCGTCGGGCAGGGATACGTCGGTCTCCCGCTCGCGATGCGGGCGGTCGATGTGGGTTGGCGGGTCGTCGGGGTGGACGTGGACGCGAGCCGTGTCGCCCGGCTGGCCGCCGCGCGGTCCTACGTTGAGGACATCCCCGACAGGCAGCTCGCGGCAGCGTTGGGGTCGGGCCGGTACGAGCCGACGTCGGACTACGCCCGCGCCGCGGCGTTCGACGTCGCGGTGATCACTGTCCCTACCCCGTTGCGGGAGGGGGCTCCCGACCTGTCCTACATCGTGGGCGCGGCGCGCAGCCTCGCGCCGCTGGTCCGGCCGGGCGTGACCGTGATCCTGGAGTCGACGACCTATCCGGGGACGACCGAGGAGCTGTTCGCCCCGCTGCTCACCGAGGGTTCCGGTCTGCACCCCGGTATCGACTTCCATCTCGGCTACTCGCCGGAGCGGATCGATCCGGGTAACCGGGTGTGG
This sequence comes from Frankia sp. CoBUL1, assembly GCF_978021245.1. Classification (NCBI taxonomy): domain Bacteria; kingdom Bacillati; phylum Actinomycetota; class Actinomycetes; order Frankiales; family Frankiaceae; genus Frankia; species Frankia sp. CoBUL1. The sequence continues at coordinate 12,235 of NZ_CDXDOS010000077.1, read as the reverse complement.
AACCTGGTGAACACCCCCAAGGTCGTCTCCGGGGTGCACGAGGACTCCCTGGCGGCCGTGAGCGCCTTCTACGGCACCGTGGTCGAGCGGACGGTTCCGGTCGGCTCGACCCGGACCGCCGAACTCACCAAACTGCTGGAGAACACCTTCCGGCATGTCAACATCGCGCTGGTGAACGAACTGGCGATGTTCGCGCACGAACTCGGCGTCGACGTGTGGGAGGCGATCGACGCGGCCTCCACCAAGCCGTTCGGGTATCTGCGGTTCACTCCCGGCCCGGGGGTCGGCGGTCACTGCCTGCCCATCGACCCGTCGTACCTGTCCTGGCGGGTGCGCCGCAGCCTCGGCCGCAGCTTCCGATTCGTCGAGCTCGCCAACGACATCAACGACCATATGCCTGACCACGTGGTGCGGCGGGTCACCGAGATGCTCAACACCCGGCGGCGGTCGGTCGCGGGCAGCCGCATCCTGCTGCTGGGACTCGCCTACAAGAAGAACACCGGGGATGCGCGCGAGTCGCCCGCGACGCGGGTGGCCACCCTGCTCGCCGACCTCGGTGCCCACGTGCGAGCGGCGGACCCGCACGTCGACGCGGCCCGGCTGCCGCCCCGGGTGACCCTGGTGGAGGTGGATGCGGGAGAGCTTGCGGCCGCGGATCTGGTGGTGCTCCTGGTCGACCACGACGCCTTCGACCGTGACCAGGTGGCGCGGCATGCCCGTGCGGTCCTCGACACCCGGCACTGGCTGCCCACGCACGACCGGGGCCGCCGGCCGGTGGCGGCAGGCGGGGGACACCCGCTGATACCTGCGCAGGTCGCGCGGCACGACGAGCTCGCGTTCGCCGTGGAACCCCTGTGACGCCCTCCCACCTTCTGACGCCATCCCACCCTCGCGGCGTCCCGTATCTTTATGTATCTTTATGTATCTTTATGTATCTTTATGTAGTTGAATGATAACTGAAAATTATCGTCATCGAGAGGGTGCGGGCGGAGGGGCGGGTGCCATGCGGGTCGTCGCCACCGACGCGTGGTTCCATCACCGGCCGAGTGGGTGGCGGCGCCGGGGCCCGATAACGGTGCTGAAGGTGCTGAACCGGATGGAGCGCTCCGGCATCCATCTGGGGGCCGTGAACCTGCTCCGCCGCCTCGACCAGGACGAGTTCCGGCTGTTGTTCGCGGTGACGTCCGGCGCGGCAGGAGCGTTCGACGGTGAGATCCGGGCGCTCGGCGGCGAGGTGTACCACTGCCGGGCCGACTGGCGCTTTCCATGGTCCTTCCTGAGGCTGCTGCGTCAAGTACGCCCGGACGTGGTGCAGGCGGAGGTAGCGCAGGCGGACGTGACGATCTTCTCCGGGGTGGTCCTCGCGCTGGCCCGGCTCGGGGGGGTTCGGCGCCGCGTCGCCTACCTCGCCGATGCCCCGGACCGGCACGGCGACAGCCTGGGCGGCCGGGTGCGGCGGATCGTCGGCCGGTTGCTGCTCGACCGGTTCGCCACCCATCTGGTCGCGGTGAGCGAGGCGGCGATGCGGGGTCTGTGGCGGGAGAACTGGCGGCTCGACTCCCGTTGCCGCGTCATCTACCACGGCGTCGAGCTGGAACCGGTCGGCGTCGCCATCGCGGCCCGCCGCCGCGCGGAGGAACTCGCCGAGGACGATCAGGAGCTTGTCACCATCGTCCACGTTGCCTGCCCGGATTCGGTGAAGGGCCGGGACCGGGCCGTGGAGATTCTCGCGGCGCTGCGGGGGCGGTCTGTGAACGCCCGGCTCCTTTTCGTGGGTCGTCAGGATGCCGCCGAGACAGCCCGGCTGGTCGCGCTGGCGTCTCGGCGCGGCGTCGCTGACCACGTCGAGTTCACCGGCGAGGTGCTTGAGATCCCACGCCTGCTGGTCGCGGTCTCGCTGCTGCTGGTCACCTCCCGCCACGAGGGCCTGCCTGGCATCGTGCTCGAGGCCTGTGCGGTCGGGACGCCCGTGCTCTGCGCGGACCTGCCCGGGGTCGACGAGATCGCCCGGCTGCTCCCCGGCGTGACGATCCTGCCGCTGCGCATCTCCGACGCGGTCTGGGCCGACACCGCCGAGATGCTCACCGCCGTTCCCCCGACCATTGATCAGCGCCGGGAGGCGATGCGTCTGCTGCGCCGGTCCCCGTTCACGATGGAGCACTGGCAACGCGACATCACGGCGGTGTGGTCGTAGCCGGCGTCCCCGCCCGTCCGGGTGCCACCGTCCGGCCACGACCAGAAAGGACCGCTCACGATGAAGATAGTCACCTTGCTCGAGGCGGGGGACGGCCCGCGGTGGCCCGTCGCGCACGCCGTAGCCGAAAGGGAGAGCGGGGACCGCGTCATCGTCCTGATGCCCCCGCCCGACCACGTCGACAGTCCACTGGCCCGGGAGTTGACCGCGGGCGGCGTGGAGGTCGTCGCGAGCCCCGTGCCGCACCGGGGAGCGTCGATCCGCCGTCAGGCCGGTGGGATTCTCCGGCTGCGGGCGGAGCTGGCCGCGCTCGGGGCGGACGTCGTCCATTATCACCACTACGCCTCGGCGGTGGCCGCCCGCCTCGCCACCGCGGGCACCACGATCACCCGCGTGTACATGGTCGCGAACCCTCTGCACCTGGACCACCCGCTGATCCGGCCGGTCGAGCGGGTGCTCTGCCGGCTCGATCACCTGCTGATCGCGCCGACCTCCGACGTCCGGTGCCGCTACGCCGCGCTCGGCCAGCCGGTGCGCCGCCTGCGCACCGTGTCCTACGGCGTGGATCTGGACCGGTTCACGCCGGCGGACGACCGGGAGCGCCGGGCGGTCCGGACGGATCTCGATCTGCCCGAGGACGGGTTCGTGGCGGTGCGGGTGGCGCACTTCCACCCGCCCGGTCGTCTTGTCCATCCGGGCCGGGGGGTGACGGGCCACGAGGTACTGCTGGCGGCCTGGTCGCGGTTCGTCGAGCTGGGCGGCCGCGGCACCCTGATCCTCGTTGACGGGGCTCCCGAGGGCGGGGCTCCCGAGGGCGGGGAGGACGTCGCCGGTTGGCGCAACGAGGCCGCGGTCCGTTACCGCGAGCGGGTCCGGGCCTGGGCCGGGGCGCTTCCCGGCGCGGCGGCGGTGCGCTGGGTGCACGGTGTCCGCGACGTGCGGCCGTACTACGCCGCCGCCGATGTGAACGTGGTGTCCTCCTGGGTGGAGGACTACGGCGCCATCGGGGTGGCGTCGGCCTGCGGGGTACCGACCGTGGCGACGCGGTTCGGGTCGATCAGCGAGCTGGTGGACGACGAGACCGGCTGGCTGGTGGCACCCGGCGACGCGGTGGCGGTGGCGGAGTGTCTCACCGACGCCGCGGCCGGCCGGCGGACACCCGCCGCGCGCGACCGAGGCTTCGCCGCGCGGGCACGGGCCGAGAAGCTGCTGGATCGCCGGTCGTTGAGCCAGGACGTCGTCGCTGCCCTGCACGAGGCCGTGCGCGGCGCGCGGTCGTGGCACGCGTGCCGGGATGCACCGGGGACCGAAAGAACGAGTTCACCCGCAGGTGGGGTGATTATCGCCGAACATTCCGCCGTTGTGGGCAGGGGCCGCCGGCAGCTTCCGCTACTGTTAGCAGTGTTAAGTAATTGCTGGAGTCGGGCGTGACGAGCTTGTTCGGGAGGCCCTGGCGGTTCCCGCCGACCCGGAGGGTCGGCGGGGTCACAGCGTCGCGGGCGCGGTGCGAGACGCGCCGGAATGCCAGGATGGGACGGAGCTGGCCGAGGCAGGCAGGCGCCGGATGCGTGCCCACCCGGGGCCGTGGGTCCGGTGTCACCATGGTGCGGCCAGCCGGGCGGGGCTATGGGAGCGAGCCCCGCCGCTCGCGGGTGGCGGGCGGCGGGCGACGAGGAGGAGAACGATGGACACCTTCGGCAGTACCGGATCGCTCGTGGTGGGTGATCGCACCTACACGATCAGGCGGCTGGACGCGGTGCCCGGGGCCGATCGACTCCCCTACAGCCTCAAGGTGCTGTTGGAGAACCTTCTGCGTACCGAGGACGGCGCGAACATCACCGCGGACCACGTCCGGGCGCTGGCGAACTGGGATCCCTCGGCCGCCCCCAGCCAGGAGATCCAGTTCACGCCCGCCCGCGTCATCATGCAGGACTTCACCGGCGTGCCGTGTGTGGTGGACCTTGCCGCCATGCGGGAGGCGATGGCCGCCCTCGGCGGCGACCCGTCGAAGATCAATCCGCTGGCCCCCGCCGAGCTCGTGATCGACCACTCGATCATCGCCGACCACTTCGGCCGGCCGGACGCGTTCGAGCTCAACGCGGCGCTGGAGTTCGGCCGCAACCGGGAGCGTTACCAGTTCCTGCGCTGGGGTCAGGAGGCGTTCGACAACTTCACCGTCGTCCCACCGAACACCGGCATCGTGCACCAGGTCAACCTGGAGCACCTCGCCCGGGTCGTCTTCACGAAGCAGACGGCCGATGGGACGCTGGCCTACCCCGACACCCTCGTGGGCACGGACAGCCACACCACGATGATCAACGGTCTCGGCGTGCTCGGCTGGGGCGTCGGCGGCATCGAGGCCGAGGCCGCCATGCTCGGCCAGCCGGTGAGCATGCTTATCCCCACTGTGGTGGGCTTCAAGCTGACCGGCGAGCTGCCGACGGGCACCACCGCGACCGACATGGTGCTCGTCATTACCGAGATGCTGCGTCGGCACGGCGTCGTCGGCCGGTTCGTCGAGTTCTACGGCGACGGCGTGACGAACGTCCCGCTGGCGAACCGGGCGACCATCGGCAATATGAGCCCCGAGTACGGCTCCACCTGCGCGATCTTCCCGATCGACGCGGAGACGCTGAACTACCTCAGGCTGACCGGCCGTCCCGCGGAGCTGGTGGCGTTGGTCGAGGCGTACGCCAAGGAGCAGGGCCTCTGGCACGACCCGAGCCGCGAGGCCGCTTACACGACCACCCTTGAGCTGGACCTGTCCACCGTCGAGCCGTCGCTTGCCGGGCCCAAGCGCCCGCAGGACCGGGTGCCGCTGGCGAGCGCGAAGCAGGCCTTCCGGGCGGCGTTGGTCGACTACGCCCAGCCCCTGGTGCTCACGAATGGCGGCGCGGACGAGGCGGATGCCGAGTCCTTCCCGGCCTCCGACCCGGCGGCCGCATTCGCGGACAAGCCCTCCGACGCCCCGATCTCGGTGAACGCCGTGGTCCGGGACGTCGCCGCCCGCCCGTCCAACCCGACGGCGGTCACCCTCGCCGACGGCACGGGCGTCGAGATCGACCACGGCGCCGTCGCCGTTGCGGCCATCACCTCCTGCACCAACACGTCCAACCCGCAAGTCATGATCGGTGCTGCCCTGCTGGCCCGCAACGCCGTCGAGAAGGGGCTCACCCGCAAGCCGTGGGTGAAGACCACCCTCGCGCCGGGCTCGAAGGTGGTCATGGACTACTACGAGCGGGCGGGGCTCGTGCCCTACCTGGACAAGGTCGGTTTCAACCTGGTCGGGTTCGGCTGCACCACCTGCATCGGTAACTCCGGGCCGCTGCCGGAGGAGATCAGTGCCGCGGTGAACGACGCGGACCTGGCGGTGGTCAGCGTGCTGTCGGGCAACCGCAACTTCGAGGGCCGGATCAACCCCGACATCAAGATGAACTACCTGGCGTCCCCGCCGCTGGTGGTCGCCTACGCGCTGGCCGGCACCATGGACATCAACCTCGACACCGACCCGCTGGGCACCGGCACCGGCGGGGAGCCCGTCTACCTGCGTGACATCTGGCCGAGCGAGGCCGAGGTCGCCGCGGTCGTCGGCGACGCCATCCAGTCCGAGATGTACGAGTCCGACTACGCCGACCTGTCCGGTGACGAGCGCTGGCGTTCGCTGCCGCTCGGTGACGGCGGGGAGGTGTCGCGGACGTTCGCCTGGGCGCCCGGCTCCACCTATGTCCGGCACCCTCCGTACTTCGAGGGGATGGCGGCGAAGCCGGAGGCCCGGACCGACATCATCGACGCCCGGGTGCTGGCGGTGCTCGGCGACTCGGTCACCACCGACCACATCTCCCCGGCTGGCTCGATCAAGAAGGACTCGCCTGCCGGCCGCTACCTCACCGAGCACGGGGTCGCGCCCGCCGACTTCAACTCCTACGGGTCGCGGCGCGGCAACCACGAGGTGATGATCCGCGGCACGTTCGCCAACATCCGGTTGCGCAACCGGCTGGCGCCGGGCACCGAGGGCGGCGTCACCCGGCACCTGCCAGACGGCGAGCAGCTGGCCATCTACGACGCCGCGCAGAAATACGCCGCCGAGGGTGTGCCGCTGGTGATCCTGGCTGGTAAGGAGTACGGCTCGGGTTCCTCCCGGGACTGGGCGGCGAAGGGTACCTCGCTGCTCGGCGTGCGGGCGGTCATCGCCGAGTCCTACGAGCGCATCCACCGGTCGAATCTGATCGGTATGGGCGTGCTGCCGCTGCAGTTCCCCGCCGGCGAGTCGGTGGAGTCGCTCGGCCTGACCGGGGAGGAGACGTTCACCATCACGGGCCTCGCCGAGGTGGACGAGAGGACCCCGCCCATCACGGTACGTGCCGGCGACAGGACCTTCGAGGCGGTCGTGCGGATCGACACCCCCGGCGAGGCGGAGTACTACCGCCACGGCGGGATCCTGCTGTACGTCCTGCGCTCGTTGCTGTAGCCCACGACCGATGATCCGGGGCCGGCGGGTCGGCCCCGCCCGCCGGCCCGCATGCCGCGCGCCCCCGTTCCCGTTTCCCGGACTGAGAAGCGACACGCCGTCAGCGGTATCAGTTGGGGAGGAACACCGTCATGCCCGGACAGTGGGACGCCACCGTCAAGTTGGTCTACGCCGTCGACAGTGGTACCTCGGGATCCGCTCCCGCGGCGGTCTCAGCCGGGCGCTCGTCGCAGCCGGAATCGACGACGTCGTGCCCTGGCCGTGAGCGGGGCCGGTGGTGGGCTCGCCCCGTCGGGGATCTCAGTCGCGGTCGGCGGGGGGATCCTCGGCGAGCAGGGCGGTCAGCGCCGGGAACAGGGCCGGCGGGGCGGCGACGGTGAGATCTTCGCCCGCCGGGCGGCCGTGCAGCCCCCCGACCCGCAGTCCGGCCTCCACCGCCACCAGGCCGCCGGCGGCCTGGTCCCAGGGCCTCAGCCCACGCTCGTAGTAGGCGTCGACGAGGCCGCCGGCCGCCGCGCACAGGTCCAGCGATGCCGCACCCATCCGACGGAGATCGCGCACCCGGGGCACCACCCGGCTGGCGACAGCGGCCTGCGCGGCCCGGCGGGACGCCGTGTAGCCGAAACCCGTTGCGACGAGGGCGCCGGCCAGCGTCGTCACCGTGGAGCCGGTCAGCGGTTCCCCGTCCCGGTACGATCCGCCGCCCCGCGTGGCGGTGTAGGTCGCGCCCAGCGCCGGGGCGTGCACAACCCCGGCGACGACCTCCCCGTCGACCTCGGCGGCGATCGAGACCGCCCAGTTGGGCAGCCGGTAGAGGAAGTTCACCGTCCCGTCGAGCGGGTCGACGATCCAGCGCACCCCGGTCGTGCCGGCGGAGTCCGAACCCTCCTCGCCGAGCAGTCCGTCGCCGGGGCGCAGTTCGGCGAGCCGCCGGGCGACGAGCGCCTCGGAGGCGCGGTCGAGAGCGGTCACGACGTCGGTGGGAGACGACTTCGTCGTCTCCGCGGCCACGGTGCCCTCCCGGCCCCGCGCGAGCAGGTCACCCGCCGCACGGGCGATCGTCAGCGCAATGGCGAGCAGTTCGTCCGGGTCTGGCAGGTCGCTCATCGTCCGGCGCTCCAGGGATCGGCACGGAGTGGGGATCGGCACGGGAGTACGGTCCGTTCAACGGTTCATCCTGCCAAGGCAGCCGGTCGTGTACTCCCCATGGAACGTGAGAGGCGTCACGTCCGTCGACCTCTTCCGCTTCCCGTTCCCGTTCCCGTTCCGGCTCCGGCTCCGGGGTGCGTGCCCGGGCCGGAACCTCGCCGGTCCGGGCACCGGGGGACCTCGGCGGTCGATGACCACGATCGAGGCGCCCGTAGGATCGTTACTTGTGGTTGCGACAGACGGTACGGAACGGTCCACCCGCGCGGTCCCGGCGAAGCCGAGCCTGGACGGCATCGAGGCGCGCTGGTCAACGGTATGGCAGGACGAGGGCACCTACGTGTTCGACCGGACGGTCGACCGCGGGCAGGTCTACTCCATCGACACCCCGCCGCCGACCGTCAGCGGTTCCCTGCACGTGGGGCACGTCTTCTCGTACACCCACACCGACCTGATCGCCCGCTACCAGCGGATGCGGGGTCGCGAGGTCTTCTACCCGATGGGCTTCGACGACAACGGGCTGCCGACCGAGCGCCGGGTCCAGAACTACTTCGCTGTCCGCTGCGAGCCGTCGCTGCCCTACGACCCGGGTTTCACCCCGCCGGACAAGCCCGGCAAGGAGCAGGTCCCGATCTCGCGACGCAACTTCGTCGAGCTCTGCGAGCGGCTGACCCTGGAGGATGAGAAGGGCTTCGAGCAGCTCTGGCGCAGGCTGGGGCTCTCCGTCGACTGGTCGTACACCTACGCGACGATCGACGCCCGGTCGCGGACCGTTGCGCAGCGGGCCTTCCTGCGCAACCTCGCTCGGGGGGAGGCCTATCTTGCCGAGGCCCCGACGCTGTGGGACGTCACCTTCCGTACCGCGGTGGCCCAGGCCGAGCTGGAGGACCGGGACCGCCCCGGCGCGTACCACAGCCTGGCCTTCCCCCGGTCGGGCGTCTCCGCCCCGAGCAGCGGGCTGGACCCGGCGGGCTCCGGGGATCTGGCGGACCCGATTGTCATCGAGACGACCCGTCCCGAGCTGCTGCCCGCCTGCGTCGCCCTGGTCGCCCATCCGGACGACCCGCGTTACCAGTCGTTGTTCGGCGCCACGGTGCGGACCCCGCTGTTCGACGTTGAGGTCCCGGTGGTCGCGCACCGGTTGGCCGACCCCGAAAAGGGATCCGGCATCGCGATGATCTGCACCTTCGGTGACCTCACCGACGTGACGTGGTGGCGCGAGCTGCGGCTGCCGGCGCGTGCGGTGATCGGCCGTGACGGCCGGTTCATCCCGGACCCACCGGGCGCCGTCACCTCCGCGGCAGGCCGGGAGCGGTACGCCGAGCTCGCCGGAAAGACCGTGCACAGCGCCCGGGCGCGGATCGTCGAACTGCTCGCCGGGTCCGGCGCGCTGCTCGGCGATCCGCGGCCGATCACCCATCCGGTCAAGTTCTACGAGAAGGGCGACCGGCCGCTGGAGATCGTGACGACCCGCCAGTGGTACCTCCGCAACGGCGGGCGGGACGAGCCGCTGCGGGCCGCGCTGCGTGGACGCGGCCAGGAGCTGCGCTGGTACCCGGACTACATGAAGGTCCGCTACGAGAACTGGGTCGACGGCCTCAACGGCGACTGGCTGATCAGCCGGCAGCGGTTCTTCGGCGTGCCGTTCCCGGTGTGGTACCCGCTGGACGCCGCCGGTGCGCCGCGGTATGACGCGCCGATCGTGCCCGACGAGGCGTCGCTGCCGGTCGACCCGTCCAGCGACGTCCCGCCCGGGTACGCCGCCGAGCAGCGGGGCGTGCCCGGCGGGTTTGCCGCCGACCCCGACGTGATGGACACCTGGGCGACGTCTTCGCTCACCCCACTGATCGCCAGTGGCTGGGAGCACGATACCGATCTGTTCTCCCGGGTCTTCCCGATGGACCTGCGTCCGCAGGCGCACGAGATCATCCGGACCTGGTTGTTCTCGACGGTGGTGCGCACCCACGCCGAGTTCGACGTGCTGCCCTGGTCGAACGCGGCGATCTCCGGTTGGATCCTCGACCCGGACCGTAAGAAGATGTCGAAGTCCAAGGGCAACGTGGTGACCCCGATGGGCCTGCTCGAGGAGCATGGGTCGGACGCGGTCCGTTATTGGGCGGCGTCCGGGCGGCCGGGTACCGACACCGCCTTCGATGTCGGCCAGATGAAGAACGGCCGCCGGCTCGCCATCAAGATCCTCAACGCCAGCCGGTTCGCGCTCGGTCTTGCCGTGACCCCCGACGCCGGGGTCTCCGACGCCGGGGCGGCCCCCGCCCCGGCCAGTGAACCGCTGGACCGTGCCCTGCTGGCCGCCTTGGCCGATGTGGTCGACGCCGCCACCGCGGCCTTCGACGGCTACGACTACGCCCGGGCCCTCGAGGTCACCGAGTCGTTCTTCTGGCGGTTCTGTGACGACTACGTCGAGCTTGTGAAGGGCCGGGCGTACGGCTCCTCCGGGGCGGCGGGCGCGGCCTCCGCGCACACCACGCTCTCGGTGGCCCTGTCAGCGCTGCTCCGGCTGTTCGCCCCGGTCCTGCCGTTCGTCACCGAGGAGGTCTGGTCCTGGTGGCGTCCCGGTTCGGTGCACCGGGCGAGCTGGCCGGACGCCGCCGAGATCCGCAAGCTCGCCGAGGGCGCCCGCGTGGAGCTCCTCGGCGCCGTCGGGGCGGCGCTGTCCGGTGTCCGCCGGGCCAAGTCCGAGGCGAAGGTGTCGCAGAAGGCCGAGGTCGCGAGCGTCCGGATCAGCGGCGAGGCCGACCTCGTCGCCCTCGTCGAGTCGGTGGCCGCGGACCTGCGCAGCGCCGGCAGCATCCGGGAGCTCACGCTGAGCCCGACCGGCGGCGAGATCGCCGTCGCCGTCGAACTGGCCTGAACACCGGGCACAGCCGGGATCAGATGCCGGCGAGACGCCTGGCCGAGGGCCGCAGATACACGAACCAGGTCACCACGAAGCACAGCGCGTAGAAGGCGATGAAGGAGATGTACGCCGCGTTGCCGGTCCGGTAGCTCAGGAACGACTGCCGGAAGGCCAGGTTCACCAGTACCCCGCCGAACGCGCCGATCGCGCCGGCCAGGCCGATGAGGGCTCCGGACAGCCGCCGGGCCGAGTGTTGCGCCGCGACCGGGTCGCCACCGGCGTCGATGCTGGCCTGGGCCTTCGCCCGGAAGATCGCCGGGATCATCTTGTACGTCGACCCGTTCCCGACGCCGCTGAAGACGAACAGCGCGATGAACCCGACCAGGAACAGAGGAAGCGACTCCGTCAGCGAGGCGACGAGCACGATCGCGGCCGCGGCAGCCATCGCCACGAAGTTGACGAAGGTGACCTTCGCTCCGCCGATGCGGTCCGCCAGGATGCCGCCGACCGGGCGGATCAGCGAGCCGAGCAGCGGACCGAGGAAGGTCAGGTAGGCGGCCTTGATCGGGGTGCTGAACTGGTCGTGAAACTGCACCTGGAGCACCTGGCCGAACGCGAAGCCGAACCCGATGAACGACCCGAACGTGCCGATGTAGAGCAGCGACATCACCCAGGTGTGACCGTCACGGGCGACGTCGCGCATCGCCCCCCGGTCGTTCTTCGCGCTCGACAGGTTGTCCATGAACAGCGCCGCGCCGAGCGTCACCAGGACGATCAGCGGGATGTAGACGGCAAGGACGACCCGGGGGTGGTCCTTGCCGGCGGTGGCGAGGACGAGCAGGCCGACAAGCTGGATCGCGGCCACCCCCAGGTTTCCGCCGCCGGCGTTCAGCCCCAGGGCCCAGCCCTTCAGCCGCTCCGGGTAGTAGGCGTTGATGTTGGTCATCGAGGAGGCGAAGTTACCGCCTCCGACCCCCGCGATCGCGGCGACGATCAGCAGGGTGGGGTAGGAGACGCCGGGGGAGAGAACGACGGCCGCGAGGATCGTCGGCACGAGGAGCAGCGCCGCGCTGAAGATGGTCCAGTTACGCCCCCCGAACCGGGCGACGGCGAAGGTGTAGGGGATCCGCAGCGCACTGCCGACGAGCGCGGGCAGCGAGGTCAACAGGAACTTGCCGGCCGGGTCGATGTGGTAGGCCGGTCCGAGGAACAGGACCGTCACCGCCCACAGCGACCAGATCGAGAACCCGATGTGCTCGGCCAGGATCGAGAAGATCAGGTTTCGGCGGGCGATGCGGGAACCGCCGTTGTTCCAGAAGGTGCGGTCCTCGGGCCGCCAGTCGTCGATCCAGCGGCCGCGTCGGGACGGACCGGTCACGGTGCCGGTAGTCGGGACGCCTTCCAGGGTGGCGCTCATAGATGATCCTCCGGGGTGCGGGTGATGCCACGACGGTAGGAACGCGCCGTTACGTGGCGCGGCGTCGGCTGTGACACTCTCTGAGCTTGTCGTTTAACCTGTCGGTCCTTCAGATCCTGCGGCTGTTGACCTGTCCGTGGTCTTCCCGACTGG
>NZ_CDXDOS010000076.1:0-14261 GCF_978021245.1 Frankia sp. CoBUL1 | reverse complement strand
CCTACATCCCCCGCCCCTCGGCCCTACACCAGCACCTCCTCGACATCCTCGGCGTCGACCCCACCCGACCACCATGATCGACAGCCGGGCCGGTCAACGCATCGAAACCCCATGTGCGGAAGACAGGGCTAGCGGAATCAAGCCGTAACCCCGGCGTTCCGGACAGGCGGGCCGGCTGGTCGCCGGGGGGCTCGTACGATCAACCCATGCCGCCGCCGACCTCCACCACCGGTCGCGCGCCGTTGCGCCGGGCGGCGGAGCGGGCGCTGTTGACCCAGGTGACCGGCAGCCTCGCGTACGCCGACGAACGCCGCCTGATCCACGAGGTGCCCACCCTGCTGACTACGACCGCATGACCACAGGACCGCATCAACAGACTTCGGATGAGTGGGACAGGCTGTTCGGATGAGTGGGACAGGCTGTGACGATGCGTGAGAAGGGACCCGGGCGGCGCCGTCGTGGACCTCGTTGGGCGGCGATGCTCGCGGCGCTGGCCCTGTTCGCCGTGGCCGTGCCCGGGGTCTGCGCGGCCTCGGCTTCGGCTTCGGCCCCCGCGTCGGCCGGGGGAGTCCTCGTCGAACCGGTTACCCACCACGGTTCATCTACAAGAACACCACGATCTTCCGCATCTTCATCCACCGATAAATCGAATAATTTGCCATCTATCACTCCGAGTGACACGGCAGCCAGGCCCGGTGGTTCGCCGAACCCGGTGACGATCGATCTGGATGAGGTAAGTCCCCCCACCCCGGGGGGCTCGACCATGCTCTCCGTCAGCGGCCAGCTCATCACCACGGTCGGGGAGCCGCTGGCCCACCTCTCCATGAGCCTGTGGATAGGCGCCAGGGTGACCTCACGCGGGCAGCTGGCCACCCTGACCGATGACCCGGCCACGGCGAGAACACGCAGCTACCGCCAGGTGGTCCTCGCGAACGGCGACGGCACCCAGCCGCTGGCCGCCCCGCCCACCCAGGGTGCCGCGCCCGTGCCCTTCCGGATCGCCGCCGATCGCGCCGCGCTGGACCTGCCGCCGAGCCTGGGGGTGTACCCGATCCAGCTACGGATTACCGGCTCCGTCGGGGGCCGCGCCGCGGCACCGATCGGCGCGGCCTACACCTTCCTGGTCTGGGCGCCGAATCCGCAGCAGCCGAGGACGCCGATCGCCGCGGTCCTGCCGATCGCAGATCAGCCGCGCCTGCGCTCGGACGGCCGGCTGACCGACAACGCGCTCGCGGACGAGGTGAAGCCGGGCGGCCGGCTGTCCCGGCTGCTGACCGCCGCCGCGCCGCCGGTCACGCTCGCCGTCGATCCGACCCTGGTGCAGGCGCTGACCATCATGGCGCAGCCGGGCGGCTACGACTACGCCACCCCGGGCGGGCCCGTTCATGCGCAGACGAACGCCGATGCGGCCCTTTTTCTCTCCGACATCGTGCGCTTCGCCGAGCACGGAGGCATGGTGTTCGCGCTGCCCTACGGGGATGCCGATCTGACCGCGCTCGTCCACGCCCGGAAGCTGGACACGATGAAGTACGCCGTCAAGACTGGCGAAGTTGTGCTGGCCCAACTGTTGGGGCGTGCCCCCCTACAGAAGGGCACCATCGCATACCCCGCCGACGGGTCGGCGGACGCCACCACCGTGGACGTACTGCGCCAGCTGGAGGTCGGGACTGTGATCCTCGATGACCAGCTGCTACCCCCCACGACGAAGATCACCTATACCCCGTCAGCGACCGTCAGCCTCGCCACCTCGGCCGGACCGATCCAGGCGCTCGCGGCCGACCGCCGGCTCACCAGGATCGCAACCGCCTACACCGGGCTGCCCGACGGTCCCGACTTCGGGACGGCCCTGGCACGCCTGCGGGCCGAACTCGGCATGATCACCGCCGAACGACCCGAGCAACGGTTCCAGGTCCTGGCGCTGCCCCGGGACTGGGATCCGCCGAGCGACTGGGCACGGTCGGTACTCGACACCCTCACCAGCGGCTACTCCACCTCGGTGGGACTCGACGCAGGTGCCGGGGGCCAGGGCCGCCCGGTCGACCGGCCGGGCCGGCTCGTCTACCCGGCCGAGGCACAGGCCCGCGAACTGCCGGCCAACTACCTCACCGCCGTCGAGGACGTCCTCGACGAGGTGCAGGCCCTGAGCCCCGTGCTGTGCCCGCCCAGGCGCGGTCCCAGGTGCCAGCTGCAGCTCATCAACCCGATGAAGAACGCGCTTGTCACGGCGGCCTCCGCCGCGTGGCGGGGAGACCGCAGGGTTGACGGTGTGTCGTTGAGCCAGCAGGTGGACGGGGAGGCGTCCGCGATCCGCAACGGAATCCAGGTGGTGGCCTCCCGCAGCGTCAACCTGACGAGCAAACGTGGGCTGGTCCCGATCACCTTGGAGAACAACACCCAATACGAGGTCACTGTGGTGCTCGCCTTCTCTTCGACCAACCGGTCCCGGCTGCGCTCGCCAGCCCGGCAGACACTCCGCCTTCCCCCAGGGCAGAAGGCTCAGGTCGAGATCGGGATGGAGGCCGAAGGTGCGGGAACGTTTCCCCTCGAGATCCGCAAACTCAACCTCGACGGGCAGGCGCTGTCCAAGGAACCACCGAACCGGGTTCTCGTCCGGTCCACCGTCTACGGCGCCATCGCGACCGCGATCACCATCGGTGCCATCGGCGTGCTGCTCCTGGCGGTCATCATCCGCCTGGCGCGACGGCTACGGGCCCGCCTGCGTGGGGCCGAGGACGACCTGGGTAGACCGGCGGGTCCGCACGAGGCTACGACCGGGCCGACTGCCCCGCTCTACCCGGTGGACCAGGTGAACCAGGTCGATCCGGTCACCCCCACCGGTCCGCTCACTCCCGCAGCCTCGGTCTCGACCCGGCATAGTGGCGACGACGAGCGCGAAGCCGCCACCTCGACTACGACGACGCCGGTGGTACGGACGGCCGTCCGGCGCTATGACGACCAGGACCGAGACACCCTTCGCCACGGCCTCGACAGCCAGGAGGACACCGGCGACTCGGCGGCCACAACTCCCTTCCGACGGCGACGGAGCGGCCCATGACGCCGGTCGAGGAGGAGGGCCGGTCTGGGGCCCGGCATCGCAGGGGTGCTACCGACCCCCGGCGTGATCGCGGTACCGGCGGTGGACCGTCGGACCGGGACCCACCCGATGTCGGGTACTGCGACGAGGACGGCTACCCGGCAACCGAACGCCCGGCCCGGTTCCCCCCGGACCAGTCGTATCCCGGTTATCCCTGGCAGACCCGTCCGGAGCAGCCAGATCCGGACCGGGGACTCGCGCGCCGGCCCCAGCACTCCGAACGGGACCATCCGAAACGGGACCATCCGGAACGGGAGCACCCTGTCGACCCGGACGGACGCCGTGGCGCGCCACGGTTCAACGCGCCACGGTTCAACGCGCCACGGTTCGACGCGCCACGCCATGAAGACCGGCGGCAGGGCGACCCGCGGTACGACGGCGCGCCCTACGACGGCGGCCCGCGCCACCCGGACCCGCGCTATGACGATCCCGCGAGCTCCCGCGACAAGCGGTATCCGCGATCCGCAGACCGCCGCCCCGCTCCCGGCGCTCCGCGCATGACCGCCGGCGAGCAGACCCGGAAGCTTCCCGCCACATCGGGCCCACCACCGCCGCCTCCCCATGTGCCGCCTCCGTCGGAAGGAGGTCCCCCGCCGGGGCCACGCGTACCGGAACGATCGCAACGCGGCACCCCGCCGCTGGACGACGGGCGGACGAGCCGGCTGCCGACCCCGCCCGGGGTCGGCCCTGTCATCCCCATCGGACGATCCTCATGGCGGGACGCCCCAGACCGCCCAGACCGCCCAGAGCCTGCGGCGCGTCCGGAGCGACGCACCCGAGCAGACCGTTCCCGTCGTGACGGCGACGAGCGCCGTCGGCCGTCCTTGAGCGAGTCCAGGCCGACGGTGGCACTTCCTCGCAGCAACGTCCGCCGCATCCCCCCCGAACCGGCCCGACGAGACACCGGCACGGCGCCGCGCGACAGCGCAACCATGCAGGCCGGCAGGCCGGCCGAGGCCGGGCCCGGCCTCGGCCGGGCCAGTGGAACCATGGCGATCGGCACGATCGTCTCCCGGGCATCCGGGTTCCTGCGGACCGTCGCGATCGCCACGGCGATCGGGACCGGTGCGGTGAGCCAGGCCTACAACGTCGCCAACACCACGCCGAACATCCTCTACGACCTGCTCCTCGGCGGCGTCCTCACGAGCGTCGTGGTGCCGGTCATGGTCCGCACCGCGAAGGAGGATCCCGACGGGGGGGACGCGTTCGCGTCGTCGCTGCTCACACTCATGATCCTCGGCCTCGGGGCCGTCGTGGCAGTGGGCATGCTGATCGCCCCGTGGATCATCAGTCTCTACCTGCACGCCGGCTCCGACGAGCGGGCGCTCGCCGCCACGATGCTGCGGTGGTTCCTGCCGCAGATCGTCTTCTACGGGGTAGGCGCGACGATCGGGGCGATCCTCAACGTCAGACAGTCGTTCACCGCGCCCATGTTCGCCCCGATCCTGAACAATCTGCTGGTCATCGTCACCTGTCTGGGCTTCACCTATTTCATCGCGGGGCCGCGCCCGCCGGGTGTGGACGGGCCGAAGGCCATCACCGGCACCCAGGTGACGGTGCTCTGCGCCGGGACGACGCTGGGCGTCGTCGTCATGACCCTCGCGCTGCTCCCCTCGCTGCGCAAGGTCGGTTTCCACTACCGGCCGCGGTTGGACATGCGGCATCCCGAACTGCGCTCGACGGCCCGGCTGGCGGGGTGGACGCTGCTGTTCGTCGTGATCAGCCAGGCCGGCTATCTGGTGATCGTCAACCTGTCGACGGCGACGACCGCCTATACGATCTACACGTACGGATACCAGATCTTCCAGCTCCCGTACGCCATCATCGGCGTCTCGGTCATCACCGCGCTGTTGCCGAGGATGAGCGGGCACGCCGCCCAGGGGCGCAGCGACCTGGTGCGGGCCGACATCTCGATGGCGACCCGGATCACGATCACCGCGATCGTGCCCGCAGCCCTGTTCATCCTCGCCCTGGGTCGGCCGATCGCCGTCGCCGTGTTCCATCACGGCGCGACCGGCTACGGCGACGCTGTGGACATCGGCGACACCCTCAGCGCCTTCGCCCTGGCCCTCGTGCCGTTCTCCCTGTTCCAGGTGCAGCTACGGGTGTTCTACGCCTACCAGGACAGTCGCACCCCGGCACTGGTCAACATCGGGGTCGTGGCGGTGAACGTCATCGGTGCCCTGGTCCTCACCGTGGTCGTGCCCGAGGAGCACCGGGCCGTCGCGCTGGCGCTCTCCTTCGCCACCGCCTACCTGATGGGCCTCGCTGCGACGAGCGCCCTGTTGCACCGGCGGCTCGGGGGAATCGATGGCAATCGCACCGTGCGGGTCATCACCCGGGTCGCGATCTCGGCCGGGATCGGCGCCGTCCTCGCGTCGCTGCTCGCCCGAGGTGTCCGCGCGGTCGTGGGTGAGGGGTGGCTTGGTTCCGGGATCGCGGTGGTGCTCGCCGCGGCCGTGGGAGGCGGGCTCTTCCTCGCGGTCGGCACCCGGACGGGGATACACGAGATCAACGCCCTGCTGGCGGAGGTGAACGGACGACTCGGCGGCCGGCTGCCCCGACCGCCGGGACGGTCATCGCAACGCGACTGACCGGCGGTGATGGCACCTACGGGCCAGCCGAGACGATCCCGCCGGCACCAGGAAGATCCTTGTCGTCGTTGCTCTCGGGGCATCCTCGCACGTCACCGGAAGAACCGGCTCGCCGATCGTCACAGTCGGTACACATGGGCGGGTTGTCCCAAGACATTCGCGAGATCCTCCTGACCTCCTCGTACACTGGACACGCTGTGCGCGGGCCCCACCCAACGTCGCCGGTGAACCAGGCGCAGCCTCCCGCTCGTCGCTTCGTTCATCGAGGCGGCTGGTCAGAGCGACGGAGGGTACCCGGGTGTCCGCCTACGGTGGCGGCACACTGGGCGGAACCCCTGCCCGGGTGAGGTAGGGAAGCCGACGGCGGATTGTGGACGCCGGGCCCGTGGACGACGGAGGCGCTGTGGTCGACGGAAGCAACCGACCGCAGGCCGGGGACGTCGATAACGACGTGAACCCGAACGCGCCCGGAGTCCGGGGTGCGACGCCGCCCTCCGGCACCGCCATCCTCGCCGAGTCCGTGCTCGACCGCCGCTACCGTCTGCTCTCCGCATTGACGACCCGTGGGCCTGTCACCCTCTGGCGAGGCGACGACAAGGTGCTCGCCCGACCGGTGGCGGTGCGCATCGTCGAGCACGGCCCCGCGTCCGCGGGCGGCGGCGGGCCGGCCACGGATCCGGAGCAGGAGCAGGCGGCCCGTCGGCTTCTCACCGCGGCGATCAACTCCGGTCGGCTGGTGCATCCCGGGGCCGCCTCGACCTACGATGCCACCACTACCACGGCCGAGTCCCGACGCATCTCCTACGTCGTCTCGGAATGGGTGGACGGCAAAACGCTGCGTCAGCTTTCCACCGACGGGCCGCTACGCCCGGAGCAGGCCGGCGCCGTGGTGCTCGCCGCGGCCCGAGTCATCGCCGCGGCACACGAGCGCGGCATCCATCACGGTGACCTGAACCCCGGTGACGTCATCGTCTCCAGCCACGGCACCGTCAAGGTCATCGACCTGGAGATCGGCGGGGTGCTCGCGGAACTCGACGGTTCCCTCCCCGCGACGGAGCTCGACGGGCACGGCAGGCAGCCCGACCAGAGTGGGATCGGCGGGGACGACGGTTCCGGCCCAGGCACGGCCGACCGCGCGGGCGGCGGCTCCGACGCCACGGCGGTGAATCCCGACCTGATCGCCGCAGCCGACGTCCGGGCGCTCGGTGGCCTGCTGTATGCCGGGCTCACCGGTTACTGGCCCCTTGGCGGGGACCGCGGTCTGCCCACCGCACCCACCTCGGGCGGCCGGCTGCGGACTCCCCGACAGGTCGCCTCGTCAGTTCCGCGTGATCTCGACGCCATCACCATGGCCACCCTCGGCGACGATCGGGTCGGAGCGCCCATCACCACGGCGGCCGACCTGGTTGAGGAGCTGGAGTCGATCAACCCGGTGGACGCCGTGCTCGACACCGGGTTGATGAGCCTCAGCGACGCCCCGCCCAGCACCGAGGCGATGGATGTGGACGCCTTCGCCTCCTCGGACTACCTCGCGCCGGGTAATTCCCCGGCGCAGGGCCGCTATGCCGACACGGCCGGCTACCCCGCCCACGCCCGGTACGCCCGGTACGACACCCAGGTGGCAGGCCCCCGCGGGTCGCGCGCTGGCGGGACCGGCTACGGCCGCGGCGGATACGACGACCGCAGTGGATACGACGACCGCGGCGGATACGACGACCGCAGTGGATACGACGACCGCAGCGGATACGACGACCGCGGCTATCCCGCCGGGGGTGGCGGTTACCCGGCGGGATCCGACCGCTACCCGCCTGGTTCCGGTCCGAAGCGCCGCGGCGGGCCGTCGCTGGGACGGGCCGTGCCGTGGATCGCCCTGGTGGTGGTCGTCGCGATCGCGGTGGTCGCCGTGATCGCCCTGCGTGACGACGGCGGAAAGAACAACACCCCCAAACCCGGCACCTCGACCACGGTGCCGGCAACCCCCACCGGAACCATCCTCAAGCCGAGCAGCACGGACTCCTTCGACCCGCTCGCACCTGCGGGTGAACCCAAAACCGAGAAACCGGCGGATGTCGGCAAGGCATTCGACGGGAACACGTCGACGGAGTGGACGACGAGCAACTACACCAGCGCGACGTTCGGCAACCTCAAGCCGGGTGTCGGACTGCGCATGGCGTTTCCGCAGAAGATCCTGCCCACCTCGGTCACCGTGACGGTCGGCAGCCTGGGTCCGGTGTCGTTCGAGCTGCGCAGCGGCGACAGGCTGCCGGATTCACTCGACGGCTTCGACCGCGTGGTCGCCCAGAAGTCAGGCGCCAGCGGCACGGTGGTCCTGCCGATGTCGTCGGACGTGAACCCCTCGCAGTACTGGGTGCTGTGGCTGACCTCGCTGCCGTCGAACGCCGGGCAGTACCGCGGGTCGATCGCGGAGATCACGTTCCGGTCCTGACGGGAGGACGGTGAGAGTCCCGGTCCACCCGCCGAGGTCCTGGTGACCGCCCCGACGCCGAGCTGGACCGCGCCGCCGTACCGCCCGCCCGACGCTGCCCATGACGACTACCCCGAAAGGCCATATTCGTGATCCGGCCGATCCCGGCGAGTGCGTCGCCGAGCATGACCCGCCCCTGGGCGTCGAGGACGCGCTGGACTGGCTGACGCCCGGGTTGCGGACCGCCGTGGTGCTGGTGGACGTGGCAGGGGACCCGTCGCCGAGACGGCGGGACTGCTGGGAGTTCCGGTCGGGACGGTGAAAAGCCGGCGCTCGCACGGCCGCGCGCAGCTCGCCGTCCTGCTGGATCCCCCTGGCCAGGGAACCCGGCGGCTTCGCCCGCCGTCTCAGAAGGAAGACACCAGGATGCGGCGGGCTCACCGGGGCGGCAGCCCGTTACCCGAGGTCGGCCAGTCGGCCGCGGCCGACGCCATCCGGATCTGCCGAAGGAGGTGATCAGCAATGGCGACTGAGCCTGCGGGGGACCGACGTCAACCGGCGGCTCCCTCCGGTCCCTTCCCGGCGGGTCGCCGCTTCCGCACGCACGGGCATCACCCGGACGCCGAGCTGCTGGACGCCTTCACGGACGGAGAGCCGCTCCCCCGCTCCGTCCGCGAGCATATCGAGGGCTGCGTCTCATGCCAGGAGTCGATGGTCGCTCTGCGCAGGGTCCGTACGGACCTCTCCCGCCTGGCGACCCTGACGATGCCCGGCGAGGTGGCCGAACGCCTCCAGGCTACGCTGGCGGCCCACGCACCTGCTCCCTCTCGGCCGGGACCGGGCCGGAACCCAGCCACGCCGACCGGTCCGGGGCCCGCGAGCTCCGGCTTCGTCGGCACCGCGGGAGCCGCCGGGGTCACCGGCACGGAACCCCTCATGGGGGATACCGCGGCCGTCCACACCGATACGGGGGATGACACGGGGCGTGCCGGTGCCGTAGGCACCGGTGGGCGGGCGGCGAGTGGCAACGGGCCAAGGCGACCCGGCCGAGGTCAGGCGGGGGCTGGGCTCGCAGACCGCCAGCCGGCCTGGCACCGGGATCCGCGGAACCGTCCGGATGCGCCGGGTACTCCAGGTAGGCCGGGTACTCCAGGTACGCCAGGTGCGCGCCCCCGACGGGACTGGGTGTCCCTCGTGGCGGTCTGCATCGCCTTCATCACCTTCGGGGCGGCGATCTTCGTGTACCACGGTCTGCGGAGCGCCAACGTCGATCACAGGGTGGCGGTGTCCAACCCCGTGGACAGCTCCGGCCCGACCGGCGGCTCGGTGGTGGCCGAATACGGCTCCGCCAGCTCCGTTCCCCTTACCGTGATGGCGCTCTCGCAGACGAGCGTCGCTCCCTCGGACGTCGTGCGGCACGGCCGGGAACTGCTGGCCGGCCGGATCCCGGGGTCCGCGGCGCTGCCGCTCGTGCCGTCCGCGCCCGCGGCGGCCGGCCGCACGACGACCCCTGCGACGGTGGACGTCGACCGGTTGCGCTCGGTGCTGGACACCCCTGACCTGCGTCCGTGCTACCAGAGCCTGACGGCGCAGACGGGTGGCACAATCCTCGCTGTCGACCGCGTCGTCTACAACGACCAGCCGGCGCTGTTGATCGTGCTCTCCGTGCCCATGCAACCGGCGGTGGCCAGGGTGCTGGTCGTCGACGCCCACTGCGGCGTCACCACCGTCTCCACCGCGCCGTGGTACAGCGTGTCCACGCTGCGGCATTGAGGTGGGGGTTGGACGCATCGCGGGGGCCGGGAGCCCGGCCGTGGCGCGCACCGGTGGCGGGCGCGGATGGAATCAGATGCCCGCGGAGACGGTTGTCGCTGTCGGACACCATCTCCATGGACGGACCGATAAACGAGGAACTCGGATGAAGCCGGGGCGACAGGTACCGGCGAGGGCCCACCCGGCTCACAGGGATCCCGTAGCGTGAAAGGAGCGGGTGTGACAGCCCAGGAGGACGGCCAGGATGTCACCGGCCGCAGCAGCCAGCCCGACGGCGATGACGACATACGCGATGTCGTCATCGTCGGTTCGGGCCCGGCAGGGTACACGGCCGCTGTCTACACCGCCCGGGCCAACCTACGGCCACTCGTGTTCGAGGGCGCGGTATCGGCCGGCGGAGCGCTCATGAACACCACCGAGGTGGAGAACTTTCCTGGGTTTCCGGACGGCATCCAGGGTCCGGAGCTGATGGAGAACCTGCGACGGCAGGCGGAGCGGTTCGGAGCCGAGCTGGTGGCCGACGACGTCACCGAGCTCGACCTCGCGGCGAACCCAAAGGTCGTCAAGATCGAGGACAGGACCTACCTCGCCCGCACGGTCATCGTCGCCACCGGTTCGGCCTACCGCATGCTCGGCGTCGAGCACGAGGAGCGGTTGCTCGGCCGCGGGGTCTCCGCCTGTGCGACCTGCGACGGCTTCTTCTTCCGGGATCAGGACATCGCGGTGGTTGGCGGGGGCGACTCGGCGATGGAGGAGGCGACCTTCCTGACCCGCTTCGCCCGCTCGGTGACGGTGATCCACCGACGGGACAAACTCCGGGCCAGTGCGATCATGCAGGAGCGGGCCTTCGCCAACGAGAAGATCCGGTTCCGGTGGAACGCCGAGGTCACCGAGCTCCTGGGCGCGGACAAGCTCACCGGCGTCCGGCTGCGCGACACCGTCACCGGCGAGGCGAAGGATCTTCCGGTCACCGGGCTGTTCGTCGCTATCGGTCACCTTCCGCGTACCGAACTCGTCCGTGGTCAGCTCGACCTCGACGACGCCGGCTACATCTCGGTCGCGCACCCGACCACGAAGACGAACCTGGACGGGGTCTTCGCCTGTGGCGACGTGGTCGACCACACCTACCGCCAGGCCATCACCGCGGCCGGCACGGGCTGCGCCGCCGCGCTCGACGCGGAGCGCTTCATCGCCGCCGGGGAGGGTCCGGGCGAGGTGACCACCGTGGCTCCCCGGGTCGTGACCCCGACGCCGCAACCCGCCTGATCCGGGCATCTGTCCGGGCATCTGTCCGGGCATCTGTCCGGGCAGCCGATCAGGCGGCGCCGGAGCAGGCCTGCCCGACCCGGCTATCCGAAAGCCATTCGGGCACCGTCCGCGGGCCACCACCGGCCTGTTGATCGCCTACCCGTCCACCAAAAGATCATCCATCAGGGAGAACAACATGGCAGGTTCCATCACCCCCGTGACCGACAGCACCTTCGTGACCGAGGTGCTGGAGAGCGACAAACCGGTCCTGGTGGACTTCTGGGCCGAGTGGTGCGGCCCTTGCAAGATGGTCGCACCCGTCTTGGAGGAGATCGCTAAAGAGCATGGCGAGAAGCTCCGGGTCGTCAAGCTGAACATCGACGAGAACCCGGAGACCGCCCGGAACTACCAGATCATGTCGATCCCGACCATGGCTGTGTTCGTCAAGGGTGTGATCGACAAGATCATCGTCGGCGCGAAGCCGAAGGCCGCCCTGCTGCGTGACCTCTCGGCCTACATCTGATCTCGTCACGCGGTCGTTCCACCGTCGGCCCGCCGGGTGTGATCCCGGCGGGCCGACATCGTTCCCGGACCGGTCCGCGCCGGTTCGCCCACGACAACCGGATACCACGTGCGGACCGGGAACTTTCTCCCGCCGTCACGAGCATCGGGGGAGTATCACGGCGGCCCGGTCACGCATGGTCAATACTGGAGGATCCGGTTCGCGGCCGGTCGAGACCGCACGGGCATGCCCTAGGCTTGAGATTCAGCAATCGGCCGTCGGCGCATCATTCGTCGACGCGGTGGCCCCGACCATCGGGTTTCGCCAGGGGCACCGGGTTTCGCCAGGGGCACGTTGGGCAGGCGAGCTGAAAGGTATGCATCGGTGAAGCTGCTGCGTCTGGGAGACCAAGGTTCCGCCGTCGCCGAGGTTCGGGCAGCCCTGACCTATCTTGGTTTTCTTCCCGTGACGCCCCGGCAGAGCCGGGATCCGGCCGGCCCAGGTAAGGGTGACCCAGGTAAGAGCGCCCCGGATAGAGGTGTTACCTCCGCCGCGGACCCGTCCCAGGACACGCGGGTCCCGGCTGTCGACGGTACTCTCGGCGGTGTTCCGGCCGAGCCTGCCGATCGGTTCGACCGAGATCTCGACAACGCGCTGCGCGCCTTTCAGCAGAGCCGGGGGCTGTCCGCCGACGGGATACTCGGTCCGGACACGGCGCGTGCCTTGGAGGAGGCACGCCACAAGCTCGGCGACCGTCTGCTCTACCACAGCCCCGCGTACCCTTTTGTCGGCGATGACGTGGCGGCGCTCCAGGAACGCCTGTTCAACATGGGTTTCGACGTCGGCCGCACGGATGGGATCTTCGGGCCACGCACCGAGTCCGCGGTCCGCGACTTCCAGCGCAACCGGGGTCTCGATCCGGACGGCCAATGCGGGCCACACACCCTGCGCGAGCTCAAACGCCTGCAGCGCACGGTCACTGGTGGCCGGCCTGACATGCTGCGGGAGTCCGTCCGGCTGTTGGCCCACGGCTCCTCGCTGCTCGGGGTCGTCGTCGCCATCGATCCCGGCCACGGTGGCGACGATCCGGGCATCGTCCGCGGCAACCTGTGCGAACGGGATCTCATGGCCGACCTCGCCGCTCGGATGTCCACGCGGCTACTCGACTCGGGCCTGCGGGCGCACCTCATCCACGGCCTGGACGAGTCCCCCAGCGAGGAGGAGCGGGCCTCGCGGGCGAACGAACTCGAAGCGGATCTCCTGATCTCGCTGCACGCCGACAGCAGTCCATCCCCGCGCGCCCAGGGGGTGTCGGCCTACTACTACGGCAACGCGCGCGGGTCGTCCGCCGTGGGTGAGCGCTTCGCCCAGCTCGTCCACCGCGAGATCGTCTCCCGGACCGACATGCTGGACTGCCGCACCCATCCGAAGGTCTGGAGCCTGCTTCGGCGGACCCGGATGCCGGCCGTACGGCTCGACCTCGGATATCTGACAAACGAACATGACGCCAAGGCCCTTGGCTCCACCGCGTTCCGGGCAACCGTCGCCGAGGCGGTGCTCGCCGCGGCCCAACGACTCTTTCTCCCACCCGAGCAGGACGCGCCGACGGGCCAGCTTCACGTCCCCCGCCTCGCCGGCCGCACCTGACCGGCCACCGAGGCATTCCACCGACAAGGCTGACGTTTCACGTGAAACGAGGCCGGTGCGTCGATGGGGAAGATTCATGCTCGGCAGCCTAGGCTGATTCCGTGACAGCCTCCGCATCCGTCGACGTTGACCTCGGCTGCCGGAGGCCCGGTAGTCGACCCATGGAGCGCCTTTTCGATGAGCCGTCGCATCGCGAACATCACCCTGGACAACATCGACGATCTCCCGCTACCCTGCCGCCGCTGCGTCTTCTGGGAGCTCGATCCGGTGGCCCGGAGCCGCGCGGAGGAGGCTGGCGGCACCGACCTCGAGAAGGAGGCGTGGGTTTCCCTGGCCCTCCTGGAATGGGGAAGTTGCGGAAAGATCGCCTATATCGACAACGTCCCGGCCGGATTCGTGATGTTCGCTCCGCCGGCCTACGTGCCTCGATCGGTGGCCTTTCCCACCAGCCCGGTCTCACCGGACGCGGTGCTGCTCATGACAGCGTCGATCGTCGATGAGTTCACCGGACAGGGGCTGGGGCGGATCCTGGTCCAGTCCGTCGCCAAGGACGTCATCCGCCGCGGCTTCAAGGCGGTGGAAGCGTTCGGTGACCTCCAGAACTCGGGCACCCGCTGCATCCTGCCCGCCGACTATCTCCTCGCGGTCGGTTTCAAGACGGTCCGGCCCCATCATCGATGGCCGCGGCTGCGGCTTGAGGTGAAGAACGCGGTGAGCTGGCGAGAGGACGTCGAGGTCGCCCTGGAACGTCTGCTGGGATCGATGACGCCGGAGGGCATGCTGCGCAAGGTCAGCCAGGCCGGCAATCTGGCCTGAGCACCACGATCTGGCCTGAGCACGGCGATGGCCCGGAACTCGGCGGGCAATCGGCAGACATGCGCGCGGCCACCCGGGGGAGTCCGGCACAGCCCCGGGACCGCGCGATCCGCGTCCGGCTCAAGAAGCCCAGAGAACCCCGAGCGAACCCCGGGCCGGACG
>NZ_CDXDOS010000075.1:0-14270 GCF_978021245.1 Frankia sp. CoBUL1 | reverse complement strand
GCCTCACGCTCTGCCACTGACTCGCCGGGCCGCACCGGTAAATATCTCGGCCCCTGCTCGGATACCCGGGATGAATGTTTCATCATGCGACCACTGTTTGCGCAGGTAGCAGACTAGATCAAAGTTCTGGTTCCGCCCTTGAACGCCGTCCCCTTAGAACGCGTTTGAGGTCGTCGTGCGATAACTCTCCGTACCAGCCAGGGCGTACGACGGGTATGCCTTGCCGGGAAGAGGCCCGATGCCGTCCGCCAGGAGCATGGGACGTGTCCATTCAGGGTGGGCGGCCGTAGCCCGCTGACTTTGGGGTTTGTATTGGGGAGGTACGTTGAGCTCGTTGCTTGGTCCTGGTGGTTGGACGTGGAGGATCATGGGTCGTGGCTGACCCGTCCGTGTCGTGGGGCCGCGTCTTGCGGCAGCCGAGGAGCTGGCCGGCGAGTAGGTCGCGGCCCGGGCGGTGAACGACAAGCTGGCCGCGACGAACGAACGGCTGCGGCGGGCCGTGGCGGACGCGGCCGAGCCTCACGAGACGGAGTTGGGCGCGGCACGGGCCGAGCGGGACCGGGCACGTGAGCGGGTCAAGAAGCTCGATGTTGCCAACCTGCGGCGGCGGTTGTCGATGGACAGCACAAACCCCCGGTGCTGTCGTCGAAGGAGCCGATCGGCGTGGTTGCGCGTTTCAGATGGGATCAGATACTCTTTCGGGCTGGTTCAGGTCGGGGGTGAGCCGGACCGGTAGCAGACCATCCCGACCACACTCACCCGCCCGGACCCACCCCGACCGGGTACCCGCACCACCGGGGTCACCCCACGCCGCGCCCACGTCCGCCCCGTGGCGGCCGCAGGCCCTGCCCTGTCTCGTCGAGGAAACAGACCCGGGCATCCCGGGCCGCCGCCGTGGTTGTAGCGCCGGCCACTCCCACTTGACCCACTCCCGCGCCGCGGTGTCGTCGCGTTCCAGCGCACGACGGGCCGGCATCTGACCGACCAGCCGTGCCGGCTACGCCTCTCGATTCCCAGGCGCGATACCCGCAGCCCGCCGTTTTCGGGGTCACCTTGAATTCCCGCGCCATCTCCGTTCGGGTCGTTCCCGCCGCGAACCGGTCAGCCGCAGCCATCCGGACCCGCTCCCGTTCCACCTGCTCCGCGGGCGTCAACCCGCACCCGTCGCACACCTCATGCAAAGGATCTATCACACACCCACCGCCATCACCAGGAACACTAACCCCACACATTGACCATCAGTAAACCTCGTGAACACAGCCTGACCGAAGCCCGTGACCCTGTGACCACGCATTCCAGCCTACCGCGAAGAGCCATTTAACGTACGGCCATTGCCCCGTCGGCCGCCCGCCCGTCAATTGGTCGCGCCGGGACGAGCGGGTTCCGGCCTGATGGCCGTCGCCAGCTCGTCCCGGCGCAAACAGATTCAACTCTCGCTATTTTCGCGGGATGTTGTCAGCGGCGCAGCGGCGGTGTGACGGGCTCGGGCTGAGGGGCCCCGGCCGCCTGGACCGCGTCCGCGAGCAGTTGGCGCTCTTCAGCGGTCGCCAACAATCCCCCGGACGCAACAAAACGGGAGGCTACATAGTCCGCTTCGGTGGTGGGCACCGGCGCCCGGGTACGGACAGCCCGTATGCACACCCGTACCGCATCGGCGAGCACGACGAGCACGAGCAGAGCGAACACTATCGCCATGATCCCGTCCACGGTCGAGTTCTGGACTACTTTGTGCATGTCGCTGATGCTCCTCGCGGGCGCCAGAACCCTGCCGTCGTCGAGCGCGTCGGCATAGCGGTGCCGTTGGGCGAGGAAGCCGAGCTTGGGATCGTCCGAGAAAACCTTCTGCCAGGCCGCGGTGAAGGTGACGGCGACATCCCAGCCGAGCGGGACGCCGGGCACCCAGGCCCACCGCGCTCGCCCACTCTTGACGAACAGGGTGGTGGCGACCGCCAATGCGATGGCGGCAAGCATCTGGTTGGCCATCCCGAACAGCGGGAACAGCTGGTTGATGCCGCCGAGCGGGTCGGTTGCGCCGGTCCAGAGGAAATAGCCCCAGGTGCCGACCACCAGCGCGCTGCTCAGCCAGACCCCGGGCCACCAGCTCACCCGGCCGATTGGCTTCCATACGTTCCCGAGCATGTCCTGCAACATGAATCGGCCGACCCGGGTTCCGGCGTCGACAGTGGTCAGGATGAACAGCGCCTCGAACATGATCGCGAAGTGGTACCAGAAGTCGGCGAGGCGGCCGCCACCGAATGCGCCTGAAAGGATGTTGGACATGCCGACAGCGAGCGTCGGTGCACCTCCGGTGCGGGCTACCAGCGTCGATTCACCGACGGCCCGGGCCGCGGAGTCGAGGGCGTCCGGGGTGATGGTGAAACCGAGGTCGGTGACCGCGGACGCAGCCGACGCCGCGGTCTTGCCGACGACCCCACCGGGCGCATTCATGGCGTAGTAGAGGCCCGGGCTGAGCACCGCCGCCGCGATCAGCGCCATCAGTGCGACAAGGGACTCGGTCAGCATCGCCCCATAACCGATGAACCGGACCTGGGACTCCTTCTGGATCATCTTCGGCGTGGTGCCGGACGCGATGAGGGAATGGAATCCGGACAGGGCACCGCAGGCGATGGTGATGAAGACGAACGGGAACAGGCTGCCGGCGAACACCGGCCCGTTTCCCCTGGTCGCGAAAGTACTGACTGCGTCCGCCTGAAGTACCGGAAATTCGACGAGAACGCCGATGGCAAGCAGCCCGATGGTGCCGACCTTCATAAAGGTCGAGAGGTAGTCGCGGGGCGCGAGCAGGAGCCACACCGGCAGCACCGAGGCGACAAAGCCATAGCCGACAAGGCAGGCGACCAGTGCCTTCGGGCTGAGTGTAAAGGCGGAGGCGAGGGCGGAGTCCTGGATCCAGCGGCCGCCGACAAGGGCCGCGAACAGTCCGGCGACACCGACGGCGGTGGCCTCAGCGACCCGGCCGGGTCGCAGCACCCGCAGGTAGACGCCCATGAACAGGGCGATCGGGATGGTCATCGCGATCGAGAAGGTGCCCCATGCAGAGGCGGCGAGCGCGTTCACCACGACAAGCGCCAGCACCGCCAGCAAAATGATCATTATGGCGAAGACGGCGACCAGTGCCGCCGTCCCGCCCACCGGGCCGATCTCGTCGCGCGCCATCTGGCCCAGGCTCTTGCCGTCCCGCCGCATGGAGAAGAACAACGTCACCATGTCCTGCACGGCACCGGCGAAAATAACACCGGCGATGATCCAGATCGTCCCGGGCAGATACCCCATCTGTACGGCGAGCACCGGGCCGACGAGCGGACCGGCCCCGGCGATGGCAGCGAAGTGGTGGCCAAACAGGACCCGCCGGTCGGTCGGCTGGTAGTCGACGCCGTTGTCGAGGCGTTCGGCCGGCGTTGCCCGGCTGTCATCCACCCGCAGCACCCGGTTTGCGATGAACCGGGCGTAGAAGCGGTAGGCGATGGCGAAGGATCCCAGGCCGGCGAGCAGGATCCACGCCGCAGAGATCGACTCGTGGCGGGACATCGCGAGCACAGCCCAGCTGATCGCGCCGACCGCCGACACCGTGGTCCAGATGGCTATCGATCGGAGCCTGCCGGTCCTCCGGCCATGGCCAGGCGCACGACCGCCGCCAGGCGGAAGGCCGGTTCCGGCAGTATCGAGATGGGTAGTCATACGATGCGTCCCTTGGCGAGAGCGGCCAGGCCGAGCAGGTCAGCGAACCCGACATCGGGCGGCAGGTCGGTGCTGAAGCGCCGGAAGCCGAGCCGCGAGCGGCAGTCGACTGTGACATCGCGGCCCAGGAGGAACGGATAGGCGAGTGGATGGGCTACGGCGCTGCCACCGGGATCCGCGTCCACCGGGCGGAAGCCCCGGTGCCGCGGCACGAGCGCCCGCGGCGCGGGGCGCAGCCACAGTTGACCGGTGCAGGCGCAGCACAGCCCCAGCGGGGCCCAGTCAAAAATAACTACCTCGCCCTCGCGGAGCGCCGCCCGGGCCCGGTCGGTGAACTGGATCACCGCAGGCCTTCCGGCGCCGTCCCCCGGCTGTCCAGCCGCCAAGCGGCTGCGGTCAGCAGCGCGCTTAAGGGCACCCAGGCAAGCTGATACCAGTAAAAGAACGGCACCCCGGCCAGCCGTGGCTCATCCTGCGCATAAAGCGGGACCGCCAGCAGGGCTGCGAACGGTGTCCCGAGACACGCGACCGCGACGGTTCGCCGCCGACGTGCCGCCGCGCGGGCCGGACGACCGGCGGCCGGCCGGTCTGTTGCAGGCACGGGCCCTGCCGGGATGCCTGCCGCGGAGTTTGCCGGGACACCCAGCGGAGTGTCCCGGCCCTGCTCATCGTGCCACATCCTGATCTCCCTAAATTTTGATCTTCCTGGTGGGCCACCGGCCGGCCCAGGTACCCAGGCCGGTGGTCACGCATGCCGCGGTGGTGTCACCGGGAGAGTTGCTCGCCGCACCTCCGCGGTTTACGACTTGGTGAGCTACAGGTTTACGACTTGTTGCGGGATGATGTCGTGTCAACCGCGCCGGCTCGGTGCGCAACTGGAATACGGAAGGTGTCGGATGGCCGACGGGACGACCGTGGCGGGATTCACCGTCGCGATAGCAGGCACTTCGTTACTATCGGTAAGGACGCGCGCGTTCCATCGGCGGGACGAGCTCCCCTCGCCGGAAGGGTGGGCGCTCGCAGGGCGCCCGTTCGGTGGTGTTCTGACCTGGTTCCTGCTCGGCGGTGCGATCTACACCGCATATACCTTCGCCGCGGTGCCCGGCCTCGTCTACGGGGTGGGCGCTCTCGGCTTCTTCGCGCTGCCCTACACGATCATCGTCTATCCGCTGGCCTTCGTGCTCCTCCCGCGCCTGGCGGAGACGGCTCGGCGCCATGGTTACGTCACGGTGGGCGACTACGTGCGGGAACGCCACCGGTCGCCGCTGCTCGCGCTCGCCGTGGCGCTGACCGGAATCGTGGCCACCACGCCGTACATCGCGCTGCAGTTGGTCGGCGTCCGCGCAGTGCTCGTTGCCGGCGGCCTCACCCCGCCTGGGCTGCCCGGCGACCTGGTGCTGGCCTCGGTGTTCGGGGTGCTCGCCGTCGCGACCTACCGCAGCGGCATCCGCGCTCCGGCACTCGTCTCGGTCGCCAAAGGAATTCTGATCTTTTTGGCGGTCTTCGCCGTGGTCGGACTCGTCCTAGCCAGGCTCGGCGGACCCGGCGAGATCTTTGCCGCAGCACAGCGGAACATGGCCACGGACGGCTTGCCGGATCCGTCGCTCACGCTGGAGCCGTCGACGTTCGCCTCGTTCGCGAGCCTCGTGCTCGGCTCGGCGATGGCCCTGCTGGTGTACCCGCACGTGCTCACCGCCGCATTTGCGGCGAAGGACCCCGACGTCCTGCGCCGCTCGGCGGTCACCCTGCCCGCATGGACGGGCCTGCTCGGACTCTTCGGGCTGCTCGGCGTTGCCGCCTTGGCCACGGGGGTACGCACACCCCGCGGGCAGGCCGAAGCAGCGGTCCCTCTGCTCGTCCAGCAGCTGGCC
This sequence comes from Frankia sp. CoBUL1, assembly GCF_978021245.1. Lineage (NCBI taxonomy): Bacteria > Bacillati > Actinomycetota > Actinomycetes > Frankiales > Frankiaceae > Frankia > Frankia sp. CoBUL1. The sequence continues at coordinate 8,700 of NZ_CDXDOS010000075.1, read as the reverse complement.
CCACCGGTTGTCACCGGCGTCGTGTTCGGCGCGCTCGTTGTCGCGGCGCTCGTCCCCGCGGCGGTGATGTCGGTGGCGATCGCCATGCTCTTCGTCCGCAACGTATACGTCGAGTATTTTCACCCCACGGCCACCCCTAAGCATCAGGTCCGGGTGGCTCGCGGTGTCTCGCTGGTGACAAAGATCGGGGCATTCGCCTTCGTGCTCGGTCTGCGCGACCAGGATGCCATCGATCTGCAGCTGCTGGGCGGGGTCTGGATACTCCAGACCTTCCCGGCAGTCGGGATCGGCCTGTTCTCCACCTGGCTGCATCGCGGTGCGCTGCTTGCCGGATGGGCGGTAGGAATGGCGGCGGGAACCTGCCTGGTAACCTCCGGCGAATTCTCCGCGGTGGTGAACCTGCACCTGTTCGGGGCGTCCGTGCCGCTGTACACGGCGCTCCTCGCGCTCGGGCTGAACCTGGCGGTCGCCACCGCGCTCACCCCGGTCCTTCAGCGCGTCGGCGTGGCCCGGAGCAGCCGGGCATCCCAGGTGGACCGACTCCCCCAGCCGGACGCGCCGGGATGGCGGTGAGGGCGGTGCAGGGCATTCCCAAAGATCCAGCAGCCGTCACTGCCGGCGACGCCGCCAGTCTGCTGCCGGCCGACAAGATCCAGACGAATCTTCACGATCTTGATCGGGAGACCGCCCTCGCGCGGCTCTTCAACACCCACTACGTCTCATTGGTACGGCTGGCCGCCCTCCTCGGCGCGGACGACCCGGAGGATATCGCCGCGCAGGCATTCTACGAGCTCTACCGGCGCTGGCGAAAACTGCGGGACTCGACCGCCACCCTGCCGTATCTACGTAGCATAGTCTGCAATCTCACCCGAATGCGACTGCGCCATCTCCAGGTTGTCCGAAAACACATGGGATGGCCATCAGACCAGGTAGAATCGGCGGAGACGCAAGCGCTACTGCGACACGAACAGCGAGCTGTAGTCGTCGCCTTACAGCGGCTGTCGCCGCGCCAGCGGGAGGCCCTGGTACTGCGGTACTGGCTCGATCTGAAGGAATCCGAGATAGCCGCAGTCATGGGGATTTCCTGCGGCGCAGTGAAATCCCATGTGGCGCGAGGAATGACGGCGCTGTCCCGCGCGATGGAGTCCCAGACATGACGTATCACACCGGGCCGCTCAGCGACACCGAACGACGGCTGCACGACGCCCTGGACGCTCTCGCCGGCGGCGTGCCCGTGTCGCCCGACGCCTACCGGCGGGCGCAGGCCACCTGGCGCCGCCGCGAGCGCCGCAGGCGGCTCATCCTCGCCGTCGTCATCGCGGTGGTCTTCACCTTCGCGAACCTGGTCGGCCTGTGGGCGCTCAACCACTGACCGGCGTGGAACTTCACTCGACCGCAGGCAGTGAGACATCCGCATCGCTCCGCCTTGTGAATCCTCGCAAGCATGCTTACGCCGCACCTCGCCCCCTGGCGTGCGCTACCGTGGTGCTCACGGTATTAAGTGAACAGTAGCTAGCCTAGGGAGTGGTGATGAGCGGTCGGGTGATGGTGACGGGCGTCGGCATGGTGCCGTTCGCGACGCCGAGCAGGAGCGACAGCTACGACGTGCTGGCCGAGGGGGCGGTCAGGGCGGCGTTGGCCGATGCCGGGATCGACCTGGCGGCGGTCCAGCAGACGTACGCCGGCTATGTGTACGGCGACTCGACGAGCGGGCAGAAGGCGCTGTACCGGGTGGGGATGACCGGGGCGCCGGTGGTGAACGTGAACAACAACTGCTCGAGTGGGTCGTCGGCGCTGTTCCTGGCGCGGCAGGCGGTGGCTTCCGGGGCGGCGGACTGCGTGCTGGCGTTCGGGTTCGAGCAGATGCGGCGCGGCGCGCTGACGATGCAGTGGGACGACCGGCCCAACGCCTTCGAGCGGTTCGACGAGGTGGTCACCAAGGTGCAGGGCGAGGTCGAGGGGGTGCCGTTCGCACCGCGGTACTTCGCCGGTGCGGGTGCGGCCTACTGTGAGAAGTACGGGATGGACCCGGCGGTATTCGCGCGGATCTCGGTGAAGTCGCGCCGGCACGCGGCCAACAACCCGTATGCGGTGTTCACTGATCCGGTGACCGTGGAGGAGGTTCTTGCCTCGCCGCGGATCCTCGGTTGGCTGACCCGGCTGCAGTGCTGCCCGCCCACCTGTGGCGCGGCCGCCGCGGTGGTCGTTTCCGAGGACTTCGCGCGCGCCCACGGCCTGCGCGCCGATGTGGCGATCACCGCGCAGGCGATGACCACGGATACCCCGTCCTCGTTCGACGGGGACCTGATGCGCCTGGTCGGTTACGACATGACCGCGGCCGCCGCGCGGCAGGTGTACGAGGTGGCCGGGGTGGACCCGCTCGATGTGCGCGTGGTGGAGCTGCACGACTGCTTCACCACCAATGAGCTGATGACCTACGAGGCGCTGGGGCTGACTCCGGAGGGCACGGCGGAGAAGTTCATCGTCGACGGCGACAACACCTACGGCGGCCGGGTGGTGACCAATCCGTCGGGTGGGCTGCTGTCCAAGGGGCACCCGCTGGGCGCGACCGGGTTGGCGCAGTGCGCGGAGCTGGTGTGGCAGCTGCGCGGCGAGGCCGACAAGCGCCAAGTCGAGGACGTGACCGTGGCGCTGCAGCATAACATCGGCCTCGGCGGCGCCGCCGTGGTCACCCTCTACGAGAAGGTAGGCTGATCCACACCGAGGAGACCGAGGGGGTTGTACCGAGGGGGTTGTCCTGCCGGACCGCACGCTTGCGCCGCCGCGCGGCACCCGCCCGCGTAACCGGCGGGCGCTGATCCTCGGCGCCGCCTCGGACCTGTTCGCCCGCCGCGGCTACGACCAGATCGGCATGACCGATCTCGCCGAAGCCGTGGCGGTCGGCCCGTCCGCGCTGTACCGGCACTTCTCCGGTAAACAGGACCTGCTCCGCGAGGTCATCGCCGCAGGCCTGGCCCCGCTGCGGCACCTGCTCGATGATCTCGATCTCGCCGACCGCGCCGACCGCGCCACGGCGTCGGCCCAGCTCGCCGCTCGCTGCCTCGACGAACGCCATATCGGCGTGCTCTGGCAGCGCGAAGCCCGCCATCTGACCCCTGACGACCATGCCCTGCTGCGCGCCGAGGTCCGCGAGATCGGACGCCGCCTCACCGGCCGGGTGCGCGCCGCCCGCCCCGAGCTCGACACCCCCACCGCGGACCTGCTCACCTGGGCGGTGCTGGCCGTGCTGATGAGCCCCTCCTTCCACCACCTGGACCTGCCCCGGCCCGCCTACGACGACCTGCTCGCCGAGCTCACCGACCTCGTGCTGGACACCCCGCTGCCCGGCACCTGCGCCGCATCGCCGCCACCACCGGCCGGACCGCCGTTGCGGCCGGCCTCCCGTCGCGAGGCGCTGCTCACCCAGGCGGTGCGGATGTTCGCCACCCACGGCTACGCCGGCGTCGGCATCGAGGACGTCGGCAACGCCGTCGGCATCACCGGCCCCAGCGTCTACCACCACTTCCCGAGCAAGCTGGACATGCTGCGCACCGCGTTCCAGCGCAGCACGGCTGCCCTGTTGATGGACGTCAGCGCGATCTATCGGACTTCGAACGGCGCCGCCGACGCCCTGCGCCGGCTGGTCGGCTCCTACATCCGGTTCACCCAGGCCCACCACGACCTGATCGGGCTGCTGATCACCGAAGTCGAGCACCTGCCGGAGGACGAACGCCACGCCGCCCGCCGGGCCCAGCACGACTACCTCACCGAATGGGTTCACCTGCTCCGGCTCGTGCACCCCGAGCTCGACCCCACCGCCGCCCGGATCCGGGTGCACGCCGCGGTCGCCGTCGTCAACGACACGGCCCGCACCCCGCACCTGCGGCACAACCCGGGCGTGCCGGGCGCGGTCGAGTCGATCTGCGGCCGGCTGCTCGGGCTCTGACCTGGCGCCTCCCGGGATTGCGCACGACCGCGCCGGTGGCGCCGGTGGGTTTGATCAGGCCGAACAATGCGCATCCGCGGACAGATGCCGCACCGGCCGCGCCAAGCCCGAGTCCGCGACCAGTCGGGTGACGATCAGCGTGACGGTGTAGGTGGCGGTGGCGGTGGCGAGGATGGCGAAGCTCGGGGGGATCCGCGGGGCGAGGTAGCTGGTGGTCAGCCCGACCCAGGTCACCGTCACCGCGACCGCGGTGGAGATCATCATTCCATGGTAAGGGTGGCCGGTGAGCCGGTGGGCGGTGCCGGCGGGTGCGGCGAGCATACCGAGGAGCAGCAGCGCACCGACGGCCTGGGTGGCCTCGGCCGCGGTCGCCCCGACGAGGCCGAGGAAACCGACGCCGAGGAGGCGAACGGGGACATCTCGGGCGGCCGCAACCGCGCCGTCCAGGCTGGCGAACAGCAGGGGACGCCCGATCGCGATGGTGGCGAGACAGAGGATTACGGCGAGTATGGCAGCCTCCCAGGCGTGGGAGGCGTCCAGGCCGAAGATCGAGCCGAACAGGACGGTGACACCAGCGGTGCCGTTGCCGGTGTTGCGGTGGGTAGTGTAAAGGGTGAGGAAGAGCACCCCGAGGCCGAGGACCCAGGCGAACACGCTGCCGATGACGACGTCATCGGCGTGGCCGCGGGGGCCGCGGGCGCCGAGGGCGCCGAGGGCGCATCCGACGGCGACGGTGGCGGCGAACAGGCCGACGCGGGCGTCGATCCCGGTGGCCAGGGCGGCGAGTGCGCCGGTGAACGCCGCATGGGACAACGCGTCGGCGGTGAAGACCTGGGCCCGCAGGACGAGGAAGTAGCCGACGAGTCCGGCCGCCATGGCAATCCCCGTTCCGGCGATGAACGCATGCTGCATGAACGGGTGCTCGAACATCGCGGTCAGTCCGGTGTCCGCCGTGGCCGCGGTCATGCTGCTGCTCCGGTCGTCCGGGGGACGCGGGCGGCCCGGCCGAGCAGGTCGTGCGCGCCGACGGCGAGACGGGCGAGAAGGTACAGGCCGAAGGAGAAGCTGGTGATGAAAAAGCCGATCGGATAGGGCGAGTAGTAGGCCACGGTCAGCCCGGCCCAGGTGACCAGCAGGCCTAGCAGCACGGTGAGCGTGAGGCTGAGGGCCGGTCGGGTGGTGAGGACCTGTGCGGTCGCGGCCGGGATGACCAGCAGGGTGAAGACGAGGAGAGTTCCGGTGATCTGGCTGACCTCCGCGGCGGTACTCCCGAGCACGATCAGGAAAGCCACCGACAGACCCCGCACCGGCACTCCGGCGGCGGCGGCCACGGCTGGATCGAGCGAGGCGAACAGCAGCGGCCGCCCGATGAGCGCCAGCACTGCCAGGACCGCCACGGCGACGGCGGTCAGCGTGAGGACCATGTCGTCGGTGATTCCCAGGAAGCTGCCGAACAGCAGCGTGTTGACCCCGCCGAGGAATCCCTTGTACAGGCTGACGAACAGGAATCCGCAGGCCAGCGCGAACGCCTGGACGGTACCGATGGTGGCCGACTCCGCGGCCCGCCCGGCGGCTGCCCCGCCCGCCCCGGGGATGGCCGCGATGATCAGCGCCGCGGTGAGGCAGAAGGCGAAGTAGCCGTAGGTCGCGCCCAAGCCGAGCCAGATCGCCCCAGCCGCGCCCGGGAAACCGGCCACGGCGAGGGTGTGGCCGGCGAAGGCCTGGCGGCGTAGGACCATGAACCATCCGGTTGCCCCGGCGGTCAGCGCGACGATGGTTCCGGCCCGGAACGCGTTCACCATGAACGGGTAGGCGAACATCTGCCGAACGTCGCGGACCAGGTCCCACGACAGGCCCGCGTCGGTCGCGACCACAGCTGCAGTGATCACAGGTAGCCGGTCCCGTCGTGACGGTCGGCGTGTACGGCGGGCGGCTCGGGCTGGCCGACGACGACGAGGCGCCCGTCGGAGGTGGTCAGCACCTCGATGGGGGCCTGGTAGAGCCGGCTTAACGTCGCACTGGTGATGACCTCGGCGGGAGGGCCCGAGACCGCGCCGCCGCCGGCGAGGTAGATGACCCGGTCGAGGCTGGACAGGATTGGGTTGACGTCGTGGGCGACCATCAGCACGGTCACCCCCGCCGTCTGGCAGATGGTGCGGATGAGGGTCGCGACCGAGGCGGCGTTGGGCGGGTCCAGGCTGTCCAACGGTTCGTCGAGAAGCAGCAGCCGGGGCCGGCGGGCGAGCGCCTGGGCGATCAGAAGCCGCTGCTGCTCCCCACCGGACAGCCGGCCGATCGGCTGGTGGGCGTAGCCGGTGGCGCCGACCTGCTCGACGAGTTCGGCGACGCGCCGCCGCGCGGTCCGGGCGCGATCTCCGCCGGGCAGCGGCAGACCCCACCGGTGGCCGTCGAGACCGAGGCGGACGATGTCAAGCCCCCGGATCCGTACCGACGGGTCGAAGCTCCGTCGCTGCGGCAGATAACCGACCTCGGTGCGGGCCCGCCCGGGATGCCGGCCCAGCACCACCACCCGCCCCGCGGCCAGCGGCAGCAGGCCAAGGGCTGCCTTGAGCAGGGTGGACTTACCGACGCCGTTGGGACCGAGGATCGCGACGAACTCCCCCGCGCCGGCCTCGACGTTCACCCCGCTCCACACCATCCGCCCACCGAGACGAACCGCCGCACCCTCGAACATCACCGCCGGCGCGGCCGGCCTGCCGGCGCTGACCGGCGCCACCGCCGCGTCAACCTCGGCGCTCGAGCCGTCGGTTCGAGGGTGCGCCACCGCCGCCATTCTCGTCACCTTCCGCTTACTTTCCGGTTGCCTGCGCCAGCGACCCGCGCAGGGCTTCCAACTGGGCGACCTGCCAGTCCTGGAACGACGCTCCGGCCGGGACAAGCGTCTCGGTGATGGTGGTCACCGGGATGTGGGCCGCCTGCGCCTCCTCGATCTGCCGCCGCACGTCCGGGGTGGCGTTCTGGCTGTTGTAGACGTAGATTTTGATCTTCCCGGTCTTGATCTGACTGTCGCTGGTGCTCTTGTCCGCGACAGTCGGATCGCTGCCCTCCGAGATCGCACGCAGGAAGGCCGGCGGGGTCAGCAGGTTCAGTCCGAGCGCTGGGGACAGCATCGCGAAGATGCTCTCCGAGGCCCCGACCGGCGTCCCGGCATACTTCTTCTTGATTGTCGCGATGAGATCGGTGTACGGCTTGAGGGCCGTGGCGGTGAAGGATGCCCGCTGCTGATCGAAGTAGCCCGAGTCGGCGGGGTCGATCTTCTTGTAGTCGGCGGTGACCTGGTCGATCACTTTCGCGACGTCATCCGGGTTGTACCAGCGATGCGGGTTGTCGCCGTCCTTCGCGCCGACCAGGTCGCCGACGGTCAGCGTCACCCGCCCGGTCGCCGGGTTGGCCGCCGCCAGCTTGCCCGCCCACGGGTCGTAGCCGACGCCGTTGTCGATGAACAGCCGCGCACCGGCGATCGCCCGGCCATCGGCGGGGGTCGGCTCGTAGTCATGCGGGTCGGCGTCGGGATTGTCGATGATGCTGGTGACCGCCACCCGGTCGCCCCCCAACTGGGCGGCGATGCTGCCCCAGAAGTTCTCGGCCGCCACCACGGTGATCTTCTTGCCGCCGGTGGCGCCGGTCCCGGTGTCCCCCGACGAGGACGTCCCACACGCGGCCACGACCATCGCCACGCCGGCGGCCACTACCCCCAGGCCGCGCGGCACCCGCCCGGGCCGCACCCGCCAGCGCCGCACCGTGACCAGCCGTGCACCATCCACCACGATCTCCCTGCTTGTTACCCGACCGGACCTGCTGGCAGGACCGGGATTCATTGCCGCAAAGGTAGTCGCTAATGGAAACCGTTACAAGTTCGAGTTCGAGCGGTCGGCGATGACGCGGGGCGAGCCTCCCCGCCGTCCGCCCGTCCGCCCGTCCGCATGATCGACCAGGTGCTTTGTCGGGTCGGACGTCCTGTACCGTCCACCGGGGCGTGCGCCGGGTGCATGGAGGCGGACGCGTCGCATCGCACGGCAGATCCGGCGGGGTGTCGGGGCTCCCCGTCGCGGCGCAATCGATCTGTATGCGGAGTATTACTGTTGGTATTGACAACGGTTGTTACATCCAAGACAGTGGTGATCGTTGTCGCTGCCACCAGCCCAGGAGGTATCCATGTCCCTGACGGTGTCGCCTGACCTGTTGACGCAGGCCGAACAAGGTCACGTCGACGAGGCCGACTTCCTCGCCTGCATCCGCACTTCCCTGCCCTACGCCTACGGCCTGGTCGAGCGGCTCGCCGGCGAGCTGCCCACCGCAACCCGCGACTTCGCCGACAACCAGACCCCGCCCGCGGACGACGCCGAGCAGGGCCAGCTGTTGCGGGCGATGGCCAGCACCTCGATACGCGCGGCTCTGGAACGGCACTTCGGCGTGGCGCTGGCCTTCCAGAACTGCCATCGGTTGGCCGCTTTCCGCCCCCAGGCCACGAGCGGCGAGCAGTACCGCCGCTTCGTCTCCCCGGAGAGCCAGGTCCTCAACCAGCAACCGGAGTTCGTCAACTGCTAGTCTGGGCTCCCGGGATATTTTGATCCCGATGGCCCGGTGGGCCGGTGTTGTCCATTTTGGACCGGATTTTTTGTACCGGATCTGTCCTGGACGTTCATCCACCGGCCCGCCTGGCCCATCGATCAGAATCGGGTAACGCCCACGATGTGACGTCAGTCGGGGGGAGCGTCGAGGCAGACGGACCG
>NZ_CDXDOS010000074.1:0-14390 GCF_978021245.1 Frankia sp. CoBUL1 | reverse complement strand
CCCTCGAACACATCGCCGGAGACCGCCGCCGGGCACTCCAGTTCATGGCCACTTAGCGCAACGGGACGTCACACCACGCGACCTTCGCGCAGCCCTGGGGTCACCGGTGGCGAGGCCAACGCCCGGCTTCCCGGCCTGGGAGCCACAGGTCGACCCCGCCGACCCGGCTGGGAGCCGCGCCGACGAGTTCGCGCAGCAGCGTGCGTAACTCGGCAGTCCGCCGCGCCGGTCCCAGCACGACGGCGTCCGGGGCGAGCCGTTTGTAGGCCGCCCGCAGCCGCGGCGATCCCGACATGGCAGCGGCGGTCGTCGCGCCGTTGTCGATGTCGATGAGGGCGGACGTCAGCGCGTCCGGCGGGCTGTGGAATGCCGCCCGGCCATCGGGCCCGGGGACGGTGCAGTAGCAGCCGGGGATGACGAACCGGAAGTTCGCCCTGGCCTGCCACAGCATGGCCTCGGCGTTCTGGGGATGGGGAAAGGGGACGACGAGTGCGGTGGCACCCTGCGGAATCAGGGTCACCCCGTCACTGGTGAAGAACGCGGGCGTCGTCATCGACGTGGTGAGCATCGGGGCGGGGACGAGCGCCACCATGGCCGCGAGTGTCAGCAGGCCGGCTCCCAGCCGGACGGTCCTGGTCCGGACCCGAGCGGGGATCTCCCGTCCGGGGTCCGGATCGGCGGGCACCGTCGGGTCCGACGCCAGCTGGTCAAGCCCGGTCGCCACCACGATGGCCGCGCACATCATCACGTATAACGCCAGGCGGGAGGGCAACACGTTGCCGAGCACCGGCACGTGCTGAAGGGGCTGCCACGGGAGGGGAACGCCGGTGTCCCGGCCGTCGACATGCAGGTGACCACCGAGTGAGAGCACGGCCATGACCACGCCGAGCGGAGCGAACACCCCGACCAGCGGAGGCCGGCGCGCGCCGCCCGTTGCGACGACGACCACGACGATCAGAACGATCAGTGGAGCGCCCAGGTAGCCGCTGACCTCGACCGCGTTCCCCGTGAAACCGAGGCTGTGGCGCAGCGCGCCGTCCGGGGCGACGGCCTGCATGGGCGTCGGCGTGACGAAGGTCAGCAGATCCGTCACGGCGATTCCATCGGGTTGGATCGAGCCATGGATCCGCTGGGCACCCAGGAACTGGGTGCCCAGCGGCCAGGCGAGCGCGACCGCGGCGACCCCGCCGGCCGTGGCGAGGCCGGTCAGGGCCGGTCGTAGCCGCGATCGGATCCGATCGCGATGACGTACGGCGAGGATCACAAGGCCAAACGTGGCTGTCAGCGCGGATGTGGCGAGCAGCTCCTCGCCGATCAGCGCCTGGGCGATGATCGCCAGACCGAGCAGGACGCCGGTGCGCCGCGGCCCCCGCCCGCGGACCACGAGATCGTCGAGGAGCAGCAGGAGAACCGGCGGGAACGGCGCGAAGGTCAGATGCAGATGACCGTAGGACGCACCGATCATGTACGGTCCGAAGCCGTACAGCAGGCCCGCCAGCGCCGCTGGTCCCGGACGTACCCATCGGCGCAGCACCCAGAACAGGGCGAATCCGCTGATCACGGGCGCCAGAGTCAGTAGCACCGTCAGCGTGGTCACGGGGCTGCCCAGCAGCGTGATCGGTGCGGCCAGCGCGCCCAGTAGGAGCACGGGTGTGCTCCACAGGACGTCGGCCCCGTCGGGGGCGTTGATGTGGTGCGTCAGGAACGGGTTGAGCCCGTCGGCGAGCGCGTGCGGCGTCCAGCCGAGGAACCAGGCGAACAGCATGGCGTCGTTGCCGCCGTAGGAGACGTTCCCGAGATTCCCCCAAGCGGAGTGGAAGATGCCGATGGCCACCGCCAGGTATCCCACCGCGACCAACAGCGGCGGAGGAACCTGGATCCGCCAGGACCGGATCTCCGGCGCCGGGCGTGCACCGTGGCCGGGAGCATGATCGGTACCGTGACCGGAGATGCCTTTGGCGGCCCCAGCGGTTTCGGATTGCGTCACGACGGCCCCCTCGTGTGCCCGTAGACCCCGATCCGCCCCCTGCGGACGGGATGTACGGGGCGTTCACGACCATAGTCGCCCTGATTGCCTCCGTAGCTACATAACGTGATGATTTGGCGGTGTGGGGTGACGGTTCGTCCGCGACGCGGCACAGGGAGAGATACCCGCCGAGGGAGAGTTCCTCAGCCGGCTACGGAAACCCTCGCCGGTTTTCCGGGACCGCGTTCGTTCTCGCGGGTCCGGCGGTTCCTGGTGCTGGGCTGTCCGGTGCTGGGCTGTCCGGGCCGGTGCGCGGTACTACCCGGCTGCCCGGTCCTGGCCGCGGGGCGTGGCGCTCGGATCCGCCCATTCCGCCACCAACGCGGCGTAGCTGCGATAGCGCGCAACGGCGTAGTCGTCGGAGACGACGCCGTCGCGGTCAAGCACGGCGACGGGATAGCCGCGCTCCGCGCGATAGCCCCGTTCACCGACGATGACCCGCCCCCCGAGCCGGACCACTCCGACGACGTACGGCAGGGAGGTCCAGCGGGGCGGGCGGGCGGTGGCCAGGATGCTCGGGTCCCGCCAGGCATACAGGCCGCAGGCGCAGTGCTCGTCCGGGACCCGTTCGTGGCCCGCACCGGGCTCGCCGTCCCGGTCCGGCCGGCGGGTGCGCAGGCAATGTGCCTCGGTCATGCCGTCGGCGCGCCAGAGCAGCAACCCGGGTGGAAACGGCGACCACGGCGTCCAGGCAGGGCGTAGCTGGCCGCGCGCGTCCACCGCCCACTGCCGCCAGCCGAGCAGGCTCACCCGGGAACCGGTTCCAGGTCCGGTTCCGGCGCGGCCGGGACCGGGATGGTCAGTGGCTCGGAATCGGGAAAGCTGATCGGCTCGTCTTCGACGATCCGTTCCGGTCTGCCCACATCACCCACACGTCTACGTTGAGCGCCCGATGCCGAGCCGTCAATGCCCCGGCGGGTAGCCGTCAATGCCCCCGGCGGGTAGCAGGCACCCCATCGGGGTACGGGCCCTCCCGCCGGGGGCGGGCCGACCAGCGGAACCAGGCGCAGCGCCGCGGGCCGCGACCACTGGTTCCCACGAACGCCTGGTCGGCGTGTCGATGATCTCCACCGGTGGTGTTCAATGTGCTCTTCGCCTAGTCCTGTGGGGTGATGTCGTTGCCGGGCATGTCTGCGGCCGATCCGTACCAGGTGGCCGCGGTCCTGCTGTGGGCCCGCGTCCTCGGTCTCGAGACCGTCGGTCTGCATGACGACTTCACCGATCTCGGCGGTGATGCGGCGACCGCGCAGGAGCTGGTGGCGACCCTGTGCGACGAGTTCGGGGTCCGGCTGCCGAGCTCCGTGGTCGCCCAGGCGCCGACGCCCGCCGCGTTCGCCGAGGTGTGGGCCGCCCGGCAGAGCGAGTCCGTCGGGCATCCCACCGTGATGCCGCTGACGCCCGACGGTTCCGGCACCCCGTTGTTCTGCTTCCCGGAGGCTGGTGGGCCGGCGATCGGTCTGCTCCCGTTCGCCCGGTACTTCGCGGGCGAACGGCCAGTCTACGGGATGCAGGCGCACGCCCTGGAACGGCGGGGCGTCCCCGACTGGTCGGTGTCGGCAGCCGCCCGGCGGCACGTGGGAGAGATCCGTCTTCTCCAGCCGACGGGTCCCTACCTGCTGGCCGGGCACTCCTTCGGCGGACTGATCGCGTTCGAGGCCGCGCAGGTCCTCCGGAAAGCGGGCCACGAGGTCGGCCTGCCAGCGTTGATCGACACCTATCTGCCGGGTACCTCGCGGCTGACCCGATCCGGGGCGATCGTGCCGACCAGTCAATTGGAGGGAGCGCATCCGGACTCCCCAGCGCCGCCCGACGCCGGTCGGGGGATCGGCCCACTCGCCGCCGACGATGGGCCCACGCTGACCCCGCGGGGTGGTGGTCGACCGCCTGCGCCAACTCGTCGAGCTGCCGCTCGCCGGCGTGGTCCGCTTCCGGGGGATCCACCAGTACGACGTCTTCTACAACCAGGGGCGCATTCTGACGATGACCTACCGCCCCCGCACCTACGATGGCCGGACGACGGTCTGGCTCGCCGACGACCACGACGAGATCGAGGCCTGGCGGGGCGTCCTGACCGGACCCGCCGCGATCCGCCGGATCGGTGGGGACCACCGCGGCGTCCTGCGGGAACTGCTGGTCGCCGGGGTGGTGGCCGAGCTGCGCCACGAGCTGGCGACGGTGCCCGGCATCGACGGCCGCCGGGTCTGATCTCCTGCGGATCGCCATCCCCACGCCGCCCGCGGAGACGTTTGCCGCACTGCGGCGGCGCTACCCGCAGGTCGACCCCGAGCGACTCCTCCCGGTCGGGTGTGACGCGGCGCGTTCGTTGATCGCCGAATATCTTGCCGCCGGGATGAGTAAGTTCGTCGTTCATCCGGTCACGACACCCGGCGGATGGCCGGATTTCCTCGACGCCTTCGCCGCCGAACTCATGCCGCTCGAGACCTGATCGGCGGGCGTTCCTGGCGAGTAGGACGATCGTTCCTGGCGAGTCGGACGATATGGACGGAGGGCTCAGGTGATGGTGAAACCGCCGTCGACGGCAAGGGTCTGCCCGGTGACGAAACTGCCGGCGTCGGAGGCCAGGAAGAGCAGCGCCGCGGTCAGTTCCTCCGGTTCACCGAAGCGTCCGCCGAGGACCCTCGGCAACTGGGTCCCGAGGTACTCGGGCTGGTACGCGGCGGTCATCTCAGAGTGGAAGAAACCCGGCGCCAGCGCGTTCACCCGGATGCCGCGTCGGCCGGTCCATTGCTGGGCCAGATCACGGGTGAGGCCGACGAGTGCGGCCTTGCTCGCCGCGTAGGCCGCCTGCGGCAGGCCGGCGGTCGTCAGACCGAGAACGCTGGAGATGTTAACGATGCTGCTGCCGGGTCGCATGACCCGCGCCGCCGCCTGCGCCATCCAGTAGCAGCCGCCCAGGTTGACGTCGATGACGGAGCGGAACTGTTGCGGGGTCTCCTTGAGCGCGGGGATGGCGGTGCCGATCCCGGCGTTGTTGACCAGGATGTCGACCCGGCCGAAGGTCTCCATCGCGGCGGCGACAAGGTGTTCGCAGGAAGCGGGGTCGGTGACGTCGGTGGCGACGGGCAGGGCGCGGCGGCCCTCCTTCTCCACGAACTCGGCGGTGGTGGTGAGCCGGTCGACCCGGCGTGCGCCCAGGGCCACGTCCGCGCCGGCCTCGGCCAGGCCCCGGGCGAAGTCCACCCCGAGACCAGAGGACGCCCCAGTGACGACGGCGACCCGACCGTCCAATCGGAAACGGCCCAATACGGACATGGCGTGCTCCTTCACGATAAGGCGGCTCGCTCCTGATCATGGATCCCATCCCGGGCCGGCGAGCGATCCGGGCTTCCCGCGCCGCCATCCTTGCAGGTCCCGGCGGCTGGCCCTACCAGGCTGCCGGCAAACGTGTTCCGGAACGTGTGATCTGTGGGTCGGGGGGTACTGACGACGTGTCGGTTACTTCGACCTCACCGGCGGTGAAGCGCGACAATCCCGCGCACGTCGACAGGGCGACCGAGGGCCTCGGGAGAGCGGAGGTCATCGCGCCGCGGGGGAGATGGAGCGTCGGGCCCGGGCGCTCGTCTTCGCCTCGTACATGTCCGTATCGGCGTGCCGGACCACGCTCTCGGGACTGTGCGAGCCGGCGCCCCCGACGGCCTGCGAGGACGCCAGGCCGATCGTTGCTTTGACCACAAGGGTGTTGCCGGCCACGGTGAGGGGTGCCTCGACGAACTCGCGCACCCGCTGCTCGGTCTGGCGCATCGTCAGGGAGTCGGCCCCGGGCAGCACAATGACGAACTCGTCACCGCCGAGTCGGAACGCCTGCCCAGCATGTGCTTCCGGTCGGATCATCTCGGGACCGATCATCTCGGGATCTATCAGCGCGGGACCGATCGGCTCGACCGGTCCCGCGCTGGCCACCGACGGGCCCGGGGCGAGGACGCCGGCCAACCGAGTGGCGACCGTGCACAGCACATCGTCGCCCACCTGGTGACCGAACGTGTCGTTGATCGGTTTGAAGTCATCCAGATCGATGAGTAGAACCGCGAACGGAGTCTGCTCCCGAGCCAGTTGATCGAGGAATTCGGTAAGCGCCGCCCTGTTCGGCAGGCCGGTCAACGGGTCGTGGGTGGCACGTTTCCGTAGCTGCTCCTGCAACTGACGACGTTCGCTGATCTCGTGGCAGGTGAGCAGGACACCACCGTCGAAGCGGCCCGGCCCGGACGCGGGCCGCCAGGCGCCGGCCTCGATGTCGAACCAGCGATGGTCGCCGTTAACCGTCCGCATGCGGACGTCCAGAAGGGACCCCGGTCCACCACGCTGCCGGTCCGCGAGGAAGGCCCGCGTCGCAGCCTGGTCCTCGGGATGGACCAGGTCGATGAGCGGCAGCCCGATCATGGCCTTGACCGGGTAGCCGAGCAGGCTTTCGACCGCCGAACTGATGAAGGTCGGCCGGCCCGCACGGTCCAGGTTGACGATGATGTCGTGCGACTCGTGCAGCAGGGTCTGCAGCCGCGCCCGGTCGCGCCGGACCGCCTGCTCTCCCCGGAAGATCATTTTTGTCAGGCCTGAGAACGTGACGGTCACAATGCCGAGCAGCAGCAGATCGCCGACGGCATGGTTGTCTCGCGGGTCGCGCGGCAGCGGGCCGTCCTGTTGCAGTATGAGGTACCCCCACGTGGGATGGCCGGGGATCGCGGCGGCAACGGCGACGTGACCGCCGCCGTTGCGCACCGTCACCTGCTGGCTCTGGCCTGGCTTGATTGATCGCAGCTCCGTGCCGTCAATCATGGCGATCCCGACCGCGGACGGATCGTCGGACAGGGCGATGCGCCCGGCCTCGTCGACGATGACGATCCGGGTGTCCTCTCCGGTGCCGCTCGTCCCGGTACCCCCGCCGCCAAGAACGCGGACCATCTCGGCTCCCGGCATCCCGGCTCCCGGTCTACCCATGAACAGAAACGCGGCGCTGCGTCCGTCCCGCACGATCGGCACGATGCTGTACGCCCGAACCCGATCGCCCAGGTGGAAAACAGGGATGTTGATTCCGCTGGTGCGGGCGAGAGCCCAGATCCGGTCCCGTGGGGGGAACGGGATTGTTGCGCCGGTGGGTTGGACCGCCGTCGGCCTGCCGTCGAGATCGACCAGTGCCAGAACGGTGTCGGGGCCCGTGAGCGCCGACCGGGAGACCGACGCCAGCACCCGCTGGTCGACAGTGGGTTCGGTCAGCGACCAGGGAAGTCTGGAGATCGGGTCGATCAGGCGCACGGGTTGACCCAGGTCCGCGACATACTCGGCCAGACGGAGGACGAGGGAGTGGGTCTCGGCGATGTGCTGGGCCTCGTCTCGCCGCCGGTTGGCATTCTCGATCTCCAGGGTGACCGCCGTGGCGGCCAGGATGACGGTCCCCCGCACGAGCAGTGGGATGGCTCGCCCCAGCTGCTCGCGCACGGTTGTCCGCCAGCGTCGAGGAGACAGCGGATGCCCGGTCCGGCCCGCGGGTGACGATCCGGATGCGCCTGGGGATCCGGATGCGCCTGGGGATCCGGGCAAGGCTGGGAAGGACATCGAGCGCGGTCGGGTGACCGGGGACCGCGGCATGATCCGGTCGGTGGCGAGGAGCACAGACGCGGACGGTGCGGGCGCTTTGAGCGTGGCGGTTTCGGCCGGCGTGCATTGGACGGCGGTGGGCCTGGTCACCGCGGGCTCCACCGTGGTGGTCTCGGCCGCTAGGGGGTCCGCCATGGCATATCGTCCCGGACCAGCCTGCTTGGCCTTGTACATGGCCTCGTCGGCCGCGCGCAGCAGCCGCCCGGAATGGCTGGGCCGGCTGACGGCCAGCGCTACTCCGACGCTTGCGGCGACGCAGACCTCGTAGCCGTCGACGAGGATCGGTTCCCGTACCGCGCGGATGACCCGACCGGCCATGGTGCGAGCGGCGATTTCGTTCGTGCGCCGCAACAGGACCCCGAACTCGTCGCCGCCGAATCTCCCGGCGACATCGTCGGGGCCCAGCACTGTTCGGATCCGTCCACTGATGACCTGCAGCACCCGGTCGCCGGCCGCGTGGCCGAAGGTGTCGTTGACCGGCTTGAAGCTGTCGAGGTCGATGAACAGGACCGCGACGCCCCCAGTCGCGGCGAGGGCATCCTCGAGCTGCTCCTCGAAGGCGGTCCGGTTACACAGTCCGGTGAGTACGTCATGGCGCGCCTGATAGCCGAGCTGGTCCAACAACTGCTTCCGTTTACCGACCGCATGGCAGGTGATCAGCACTTCGCCGGATCCATCCCGGGTGGACAGGTGGCGGGTCGCGACGTCGAACCACCGGGGTGCGCCGTCCGCCGCCGTCATCCGAATGTTGAGCAGGGACCCGGCAGCGGGGTTCTCGATCAATCGTACGAGCCGGTGGGCGTCGTCCGGGTGCACCAGATCCGCGACCTTGCGCCCGAGCCAGGTCTCCTGGGAATGGTCGAGCAACGGGACGATCGCGGGGCTGATGAACGTGAGTCGTCCAGTGAGGTCGGTTGTCAGCACGATGTCATGGGCCGCCGCGAACAACGCGCACAGCCCGGCCCGGGAGCGCCGAGCCGCCGTCTCTCGCAGCAGGCCGACGAAGACGATGCTCAGGACCGACGTCAGCGCGAAGGCCAGCAACGTCAGATTCCGTTGGTTCCGTCGGGCCCGGAGGTCGGCGTTCAGCGAGTCCGTGGCCTGCCGGAAGTAGGTCAGGTACCCCGTCGTCGGCTGCACCGCCGTGATGTTCGTGATCCTCTTGCCGTTCTCGGTCGTCTCCCAGATCCGCGCACCACCACGCTGGGCGTGGGAGCGGGAGAGATCGGCGGTCGAGAGGACCTGCCGACCCAGCATGCCCGGCTCGGTGGATGCGATCGGTACCCCGTCCGGGCCGACCGTCGACATGCTGCCCCGGCCGACCCCGAGCAGGGCCGTGATCCCGTTGGTGAACTGGAGGTTGGACTCTTCGGTGGACACGGCGACCAGGACGGCCCAGGGCCGCGGACGGCCGACGGGAACCACCGTTGCTCTGACGCGGCCATCGTGGAGGGCGAAGACGGGGGACACCGCGGGAACCCCGGACCAGGCAGCGGACCAGGCCTGCCCCAGGTCGGCGGGGACTATGGAGTTCCCCCGTGGATAGGAGGCCGTGGTATGGCCCGCGGTGTCGAGCAGCACAACCACCCGGATGACATCGCCGGAGTGAGCGATCTGGAGCTGCGGGAGCAGGGCTTCGTTTCCCAGGGGGTCACCGGGCTGGAAGGGCGTCCGATCGGTCGCGGACTGCATCGCCGCCGGGTTATCGACGATCGCCGCCCACTGCGCGAGCCGCTTGACCAGCTGGGAACGTTCGTTGAGACGGTCGATCTTCTCCCGGCTCAGTAGATCGGAGCCCGTCCAGATTGCCATGGTACCGAGGACCGCAACCGTGAGTAGTCCGACGATCAGCGGGTGGATGAATCGCCGCCGGAGTCGCGATCCGGCCCGGGCCGCCGAGGTTCTGATTGCGGCCGTGACTCGCCCGGGCGCTTGCCGCCCACCGATTCGGCCACCTCTGATCATCTATATGCCCCGTCCGACAACCGTGCCCGGACTCGACGGATCTTACCGTGAGTGAAGACTTTCTGTTTTCCGTGCCGTCGAATCATCCCGGTAGTGGGTGAGCATACGAGTATCTGTGCCACGAGTTTCACCGGCCGCCGCCCGTGACAGAACTCCACCGCTTGTGCCGACACGGACCGGCGTATTGGGCTGGGTGACCCGGCGCGTTCGCGGGATGGAGGAGATTGCCGATCGAGAATGATTCGACTACTAGAGGTGTCGCTCTGAATACTTTAAGGCTTGGATGGTCGGTCGATGGGCGACATCAACTCGACTGCGGGTTACTACGTATAACGCTATGTATAGCACTGGGTGCTGTTGGCTGGAGCTGGGGAGCTGTGATGTTGGTACCGCCCGCGACCGGCCCCCCGCATGCTTCTCGTTCCCTTCGGCGTTATTCAATACTCTCCGTAACGCCCGGCCGGTCTAGCCCGATCGAGTATCGCGAAAGATGATCATCTGCTCACCGCGTGCGTTGCTCGAGTCGGCGGGGCTTCGTGGCAGCGGGACCGCCGGGTGAAACCGCCGGGTGAATAGGAGCGCGTGACCGTCCCTTCCTGCCTCGCCGGCTCCTCGTCGAGGCGTCGGCGAGGGCGCGGGGCGGCTTGGTTGAGCAGTGTGTCCGCTGCTTCCGATCCGTTCCGCCGGTGGCTGGCTTAACGGTAAACGGCATTCTAACCTGGACGGCGGTCCGGAGATTCACCGCGTCTTGGGTGGGCCGGAGCGTGCGGATTTCTTCGCCCGGACGCGGCCACCGGTCGATTACCCGGTTCTCGATCCGGCCTGGTGCCCGGACGTCAGGGCGCGACGACATCGTCCCGGCGTTGGATGCCGAATGTGTAAAAACTTTTGGGCGCAATAGCTGGACGCTGGCCGGGAACAGCCCACCTGTTCGGGGCCGGCGGCAGGGATCGTTTCTGGTCCGCCGTGGGCCTTCGCCGCGGGAGCGGATCTTCTTCGGCGCGGCCGTGATCCGCACGGCCCCACCGGGTACACGGCCCGTGGATCCAGCGAGAGCGCGCGATGCGACTGGTCCGACGCGGCCAGGAGTGGCACGCTTCATACCAGTGCCGACGGGCCGTGCTCGGACGCGGTTCCGCCCGAACGCGGCTCGGCTCATGTGCGGCACTGTCGAGGCCGATGTGCGGCCCGGCCGAGAGGAGGGCCGGTGATCTCGCCGACCACCGTCAACCGGACAACGGCGGTTCCCGGGACGTGTTCGTCCCGGACCCATGAGGTGACGAACCAGCCTCCGCCCCTCGTGGGGCACGATGCGGCGGCCGATCCGGCGCTGCTGGCGGCCCTCGCGCGGGAGGGGGCCGGCTGGCATATGGACGATCTGCATCGACTCGGTCGGTTGGCCGGCAGCGAGGAGGCCGCCCGCCAGGCCGACGAGGCGAACAGGTTCCCGCCGCAACTGCGCACTCATGATCGTTACGGGTTTCGCGTTGACGAGGTGGACTTCCATCCCTCCTGGCATGCCCTGATGGAGGTCGCGGTACGGGAGGGCCTGGCCGGGGCGCCGTGGGCCGACCCGCGTCCCGGCGCCCATGTCGCCCGCGCCGCGGACATCCTGGTCTGGGGCACCGTCGAGCAGGGCCATCTGTGCCCGGTGTCGATGACCTACGCCGTGGTGCCGGCGCTGCGCGCCGCCCCGGAGCTCGCTGCCCGCTACGAACCGTTGCTGACCAGCCGCGTCTACGATCCGGGTCTGCGCCCACCCGAGGGCAAGGCCGGCCTGCTGGCGGGCATGGGCATGACGGAGAAGCAGGGTGGCTCGGACGTCCGTGCCAACACGACGACGGCGACGCCGGCGGGCGACGGGACCTATCGGCTGCGGGGGCACAAGTGGTTCACTAGCGCCCCGATGAACGACGTCTTCCTGGTCTTGGCCCAGGCCCCCGGTGGCCTGTCCTGCTTCTGGGTGCCACGGGTGCTTCCGGACGGCGTCCGCAACACCTTTCGCATCGCGCGGCTGAAGGACAAGCTCGGTAATCGCAGTAACGCCAGTGGCGAGCCGGAGTTCGATGACACGGTCGGTTGGCTGGTCGGCGAGGAGGGCGCAGGGGTCCGGGCCATCATCGAGATGGTGGCGATGACCCGGCTCGACTCCAGCCTCGGCTCGGCGGCGGGGATGCGTGAGGCCGTCATGGCGGCCGCCCACCACGTGCGTCACCGACGCGCGTTCGGGAGACCGCTCATCGATGCTCCGTTGATGCGCAATGTGCTCGCCGATCTCGCCCTGGAGTCCGAGGCCGCGACGACCCTGGTGCTCCGGGTGGCGGGCGCGGTCGACCGGGCGGCCCGTGGCGATCGTCAGGAACAGGCGTTCAGACGGTTGGCGATCGCCGTCGCGAAGTACTGGGTGTGCAAGCGTTCCCCGGCGCTGGCCGCCGAGGCGCTCGAATGCCTGGGGGGCAACGGCTACGTGGAGGAGTCCGGGATGCCGAGGCTCTACCGCGAGGCGCCGCTGAACGGCATCTGGGAGGGCTCGGGCAACGTCAACGCGCTCGACGTGCTGCGCGCGCTCACCCGGGAACCGGCCAGCCTCGCCGCCTTCGCCACGGAGATCGACGCGGCACGTGGCGCGGACCGCAGGCTGGACGCGGCTTGGGCCCGGTTGCGCGCTGTCCTGAACCGGTCCGAGGACGCGGAGTTCGCCGCCCGGCGCATCGTTGAGCGACTTGCCGTCGTCCTGCAGGGCTCCTTGCTGGTGCGCTACGCCCCGAGCGCCGTGGCCGACGCGTTCTGCGCCACGAGAGTCGCCGGTGAGGGGGGACTGGCCTTCGGCACCCTGCCCGATGCCGCTGATGTGCCAAATATTCTCGGCAGAATTCCACCGATGGGCGCCTGAGATGATTCGCTCGGTGTTTCCTGACCTTGGCGGATAGGTACTAGAAACTCTCCGTAATCAATGCTGCGCCATCGGGTGGGGGATGTGCCCCTAGGGTGGAGACTGACTGCGCCCTGGAGGGTTCCATGGTGTTCTTCTGCTTGGCTGTCGCCGGGCTGATATTGATCGCGGGTGCGCTCGGCCTGGTGCGGGGACGCGCGGAATGGGCGTGGATCCCCAACCGCCGTACGGCCGGCGCGGTTGCCGGTGCGGGATCCGCGGCGCTCGTCGCTTTCGGGCTGCTCGCATCTCGAGGAGTCGGGGTCGGCGACGGCAACGATCCGGACCTGCCCGTGAGCCAGGCTGTCCTGCCTGCACCGACTCCCCCATCACCGTCCACGCCAGCATCGCCACTTTCAGTGCTATCCGCGACGTCCGTCGAGCCCGGGTCCACGTTGCCCGCGGACACCGATGCGGATCGGGACCTGGCTGCGGACAGGGCCGCACGTCGTCCGGCGCCGTCCGATGACCGCGGCGGACCCCAGCAGTCGGGTCCTCCCACATGGGACACCTGGCCGCCATGGGCGTCGCCCGCGGACAGCCGGTCGTCGGGGACGTTGCAGCTGGGGACGTTGCCGGTGGAGACGCCGGTGGAGACGTCGCCGGTGGAGACGCCGGCGCTGCCGTCTGCTACGTCCTCGCCGGGGACATCGCAGCCGGGGACATCGCCGGCGGGGACATCGCCGCCGAGAACCCGGCCGACGGGAACCCCGCCGCCGGCGCATGGTCGGCCCGACACCCGCCCGGACGACCGGGAAACCGCCGGCGGTCGCGGAACCGCCGGTCAGAAGTCTGACGGGCGCGACCATGCCGGGTCCGACCGACATGCCGGGTCCGACCGACATGCCGGGTCCGACCGAGGAGCCGGGTCCGACCGACATGCCGGGTCCGACCGAGGAGCCGGGTCCGACCGAGGAGCCGAGAGCGCGGCCCCGACACCACGCGACGGCGGTCGCCCCTCACCCGGATCACCTGGATCGAGTGATACGGGTCGTGGCGCGGGGGCATCGCGGCAACCGAGGGAACCGGGGGATCGGTCCGTCTCCAGGCCGGCGAGTGGACCGTCGGCGAGCGGACCGTCGGCGAGCGCGGCGGAGTCGCCGTCCGCTCCGCCGCGCACGAACGAGGGCTCGCCCAGGGCGACCGGACAGCCGGCCGGCTCGGCCCGGCAGGCTGGCGCCGCCGGGCCGGCGGACGGATGATCGTTCTCGCTCAAGGTTGTCGGCTGCCGCACTTTTCCGGGTACACGGAGGGCGACACGACGTTCTGGTATTCGTCTCGTTACTTTCAGTGAGTTACGGTTCGGGTTCTCGTGCTGATGCTGAGACCTGGGGGCCCCGATGTCGGCGGTTGCGCCGATCATCGATCTGCTTGCGGTGATGGTGATGCTGATCGGTATCACAGGCATCCTGTGTGGGCGGGTCGGCTGGGCCGGAATTCTGGACCGGCGGCGAAGCGGCACGGTCGCGGGGGCTGGATTCACGGTCGCGGTCATCGCCTTCGGGCTCGCCGCGCCCGGCGGGCCCACCCCGGGCGACGTGCTGATCCAGGCCGATCGACCGTCGTCCGATCGGCTCGTCCGGGCCAGGGCTGATGACGATCGGGACGACGACCGGTGGGCGGGCCGCCGCGAGCAGAGCCGATCGTCCTTCCCCACCCGGTCCACCTACCCCGACCCCGTCCACCCCGTTCCCGGCATCCCGGGAACGGACGGAGCACGGACGTTGCCACGCCTCGTCGCCCCTTCAGGCGATCCAGATTCCGCCGGGGGCCCGACCGCACCTTTCGTCGAATCACGGCCCCCGTCTTCGCCCACGCGCCCGCCGTCGGCCGACGGCGGGCGGCGGGTGTCATTGG
>NZ_CDXDOS010000073.1:0-14424 GCF_978021245.1 Frankia sp. CoBUL1 | reverse complement strand
GCTCGACACGATCGCCGCGGCCAGCCGCTCCCCGAGCCGCGACGCGTGTTCAAGCAGGCCCTCGGCGGCGATCGTGTCGAGCACCGCGAGCGCCGCCGCGCAGACGATCGGGCCGCCGCCGAAGGTGCTGCCATGATCCCCCGGGCGCAACAGCGTCCCCGCCGCGCCGATGCCGACGCAGGCGCCGACGGGCAGGCCACCGCCGAGCCCCTTGGCCAGGGTGATCACGTCGGGCAGCACGCCCTCGGTCTGGTGAGCGAACCACGAGCCGGTCCGGCCGATGCCACTCTGCACCTCGTCCAGGACCAGCAGCGCGCCGGCGGAGTCACAGACAGCCCGCGCGGCGGCGAGGTAGCCGGTCGGCGGCGGCACGACACCGCCTTCACCGAGGGTCGGTTCCAGGAACACCGCCGCGGTCGCCTCGCTGACGGCGGCGCGCAGGGCCGCGCCGTCTCCATAGGGCACGAACCGGACGCCGGGCAGCAGTGGCTCGAACGGTGCCCGCTTGGCCGGCTGACCGGTGATGGACAGCGCGCCCAGGGTCCGACCGTGGAACGAGCCCTCGGTGGCGATAATCTCCGGACGGCCGGTCCGGCGGGCGATCTTGATTGCTGCCTCGTTGGCCTCCGCTCCCGAGTTGCAGAAAAAGACCTTCGCCCCCCCGGGCGGAAGCCCGGGGCTCGGCGCGCCGACCCGTAGCAGCTCGACGAGCCGTTCGGCCAGCAGCACCTGAGGCTCGTTGGCATAGAGGTTCGACACGTGGCCGAGAGCGCCGAGCTGGCCGACGACGGCGTCCCGGACCGCCGGGTGGCAGTGACCAAGCACGCTGACGGCTATCCCGCCGACCAGGTCGAGATATTCGCGGCCGTCATGGTCCCACACCCGGCTGCCGGCCCCCCGGGCCAGGGAGATCGCGGGTCGGCCGTAGGTCGCCATCACGACGGCGTCCCGCCGGGCGATCAGATCGGCGTCCTTGGCGATCTCGGCGTTCACTGGGTTCACTGGGTTCACTGGGTTCACTGGGTTCACTGGGTTCTCAGCGATCTCGGCGTTCATGGCGTTCCTCCGGTTGGTTCGCCGGCCGGAACGATCCCGGCCGGGCGCGCGGCGGGCGCGGGGGGCGTACCCGGCTCAGGCGAGGTGCCCGGCTCGGCCATGATCAAGGTGCCGATGCCGTCGTCGGTGAAGATCTCCAGGAGCACCGCGTGCGGCACCCGTCCGTCGAGCACGTGCGCCTGCGGAACACCGCCACGCACCGCCCGCCGGCAGGCCTCCATCTTGGGGATCATGCCGGCGGTGAGCGAGGGGAGGAGCTGTTCGAGCTCGGTGATGCTCAGCTCACTGATCACCTCGTCGCTCGCCGGCCAGTCCGCGTAGAGGCCCTCGACGTCGGTCAGGACGACGAGCTTCGTAGCCCCGAGCGCGACGGCGAGTTCGGCGGCGGCGGTGTCGGCGTTGACGTTGTAGACCCCGCCGTCGACGCCGCGGGCGACCGACGCGACCACCGGCACCTTCCCGGAGCCGAGCAGGGCGTTGATCGTCTCCGGTCGGACCTCGACGATGTCGCCGACCAGGCCGACGTCGACCTCCCGGCCATCGACGATCGCCGGGCGGCGCCGCGCGGTGAAGAGGTTGGCGTCCTCACCGGACAGCCCGACGGCGAACGGGCCGTGGTCGTTGACGAGCCCCACGACGTCCCGATTGACCTGGCCGAGCAGGACCATCCGCACGACCTCCATGGTCTGCGGGGTGGTGACCCGCAGGCCGCCGACGAACGTCGAGGGGACACCGAGGCGCTCCAGATGCGCGGTGATCTGCGGACCGCCGCCGTGCACGACGACCACCCGCAGCCCCGAGTGGCGCAGGAACACGACGTCGGCGGCGAAGGCCTCGCGCAGCGCCGGCTCCGTCATCGCGTTGCCGCCGTACTTGACGACGATGGTCGCGCCCTGGAACCGCGACAGCCACGGGAGCGCCTCGATGAGGACCTGGGTCTTCGCGAGCGCCGCATGGCCGCGGGCGGTGGCGGCCGGGCCCCGCCCGGGGCCCCCGCCCGGGGCGGCGTCGCCGGTACTGCCGGTACTGCCGGTGCTGCCGTGCCCACCGTTCGAAGGCGGCGGCGTCCGGGTCGGGGCGTTCATGTCGAGTACGCCGAGTTCTCGTAGACGTACCCGTCGGTCAGGTCGTTCGTCCAGACGGTGACCTCGGCATCGCCGGCGTGCAGATCGACGCCGATGCGCACCTCACGGCCGGACAGGTCGACGAGGTCGCGGTCCTCGCCGGGGGCCCCGGCCCGGCAGACCCGCACCTCGTTGATGGACACGTCCAGCGCGTCGGGCTCGAAGACGGCCTTCGTGGTGCCGATCGCGGCGAGCACCCGTCCCCAGTTCGGGTCCTTGCCGTACAGAGCGCACTTGAGCAGGTTGTTGCGGGCGACGGCCCGGCCGACCTCCAGCCCGTCGTCCTCGGTCGCGGCTCCGGTCACGGTGATGGCGATGGTCTTCGTCGAACCCTCGGCATCGCCGAGCATCTGCTGGGCGAGGTCGATGCACACCTCGGTGACCAGCCCCGTCAGCTCCGCCTCGGGCAGGCTCACCCCGGCGGCGCCCGAGGCCAGCAGCAGCACGGTGTCGTTGGTGGACAGGCAGCCGTCGGAATCGACCCGCTCGAAGCTGACCCGCGAGGACGCCCGGATCACCCGATCGAGGGTGGCGGCGTCCGCGACGGCGTCGGTGGTGACCACCACGAGCATCGTCGCGAGCGACGGCGCCAGCATCGCCGCGCCCTTACCCATCCCGCCGATGGTGACACCCGGGGTCGTCGACGAGGTGCGGACCGCGGCCTTCGCGACGGTGTCGGTGGTGCGGATCGCCTCCGCAGCCGCGGCGCCGGCGGTGTCGGTGTCGGCGAGGTCCGCCACCGCCTTGGTGGCGCCGGCGAGCAGGTTGTCCATGGGCAGGCGGACGCCGATGAGACCGGTCGAGCAGACCGCGACGTCGCCGGCACCGAGGCCGAGCGCCCCGGCGACGTGCTCGGCCGTGGCATGGGTATCGGCGAATCCGGCCGGACCGGTGCAGGCGTTCGCCCCGCCGGAGTTGAGGATGACGGCGCGCAGCCGGCCGTCGGCGAGGACCTGGCGGGTCCAGAGCACCGGAGCCGCCTGAACCCGGTTGGCGGTGAAGATCCCGGCGGCGGCGTCGGACGGCCCGTCGTTGACGACGAGCGCCACGTCCGGACGGCCGGACGGCTTCAACCCGGCCGCCACTCCGACGGCGCGGAAGCCCCGTGGGGCGGTGACGCTCAACTCAACCCTCTCCTGTCTCCTGGCCGCGTTGCTGGTCGATGTTGCTGATCGATGCTCCCGCGTCCTTACCGACCTACCGATCTAGCGACCGATCTACCGACCTACCGATCTACCGGGCCGAAAACGGTCAGGGGGCGATGCCCTGAGCGGTCAGCCCGGCGGTCTCGGGCAGGCCGAGCATCAGGTTGGCGCACTGCAGCGCCTGGCCGGCCGCGCCCTTGCCGAGGTTGTCGATCGCGGTGACGACGATCGCCCGGCCGGTCTCCGGGTCGAAGGTCCCTTGCACATGAACGGCGTTCCCGCCGAGCGTCGCCGCGGTGTGCGGCCAGCGCCCCGGCGGCAGCACCCGGACGAACGGCTCCCCCGCGTAGGCGGCCCGCAGCGTCTCGTACACGGCGTCCGCGTCGGTGCCCGGGGTGGCCCGGCCGGTGCTGGTCGCGAGGATGCCGCGGGGAAGCGGGGCGAGCACCGGGGTGAAGGACACCGTCACGGTCATACCGGCGGCCCGGGAGAGGGTCTGCGTGATCTCGGGTCTGTGCTGGTGGGTGCCCACCTTGTAGGCGGTCAGGTCACCCATCACCTCACTGCCGAGCAGGTTCACCGTGGCCGAGCGGCCCGCGCCGGACGTGCCACTCGCCGCGACAACGACCAGGTCGGCGGGCTCCACAAGGCCGCCGACCAGCAGCGGCACGAGCCCGAGAGAGGTCGCCGTGGGATAGCAGCCCGGGATCGCCACCCGCCGGCTCGCGGCGATCTCCGCCCGTGCCCAGGGGAGCTCGGGCAGGCCGTAGGTCCAGGTCCCGGCGTGCTCCCCCCCGTAGGCGCGCCGCCACGCCTCCGGGTCGACGAGCCGATGATCGGCACCCAGATCGGCGACCCGCACGGTGTCGGGCAGGGTGGCCGCCACCGCGGCCGACTGACCATGCGGCAGCGCCAGGAAAACGATGTCCGCGTCGGTCCCGGCCAGCGCGGCCGCGTCCGTGAACACCCGGCCCTCCAGGTCGGGCAGGTGGGGATGCACCTCCGTCACCGGCAGGCCGGCGGACGCGTTCGCGGCCAGCGCACCGATCTTGATTTCGGGATGGGCGAGGAGCAGGCGCAGCAGCTCTCCGCCGCCGTACCCACTCGCCCCCGCAACCGCTACCGTCACACCCATGATTGCAATTTTATACACGCTAACTCATGATCATGCAATGATGCTGGCGTAACCCGTCTCGGCCTCAGGCACGCAGGGACGCGCCGGTAAGCTCCGCCGCCCGGGCGACCGCCGCGTCCCGCACCGCGTTCGCCTCGGCGGCCGTCAGCGTCCGGTCCCCGGCGCGCAGCCGCAGGCCGAAGGCCAGCGAGCGCTGACCGACCCCGACCTGGGCGCCCTCGAAGACGTCGAAGAGGGTCAGGGACTCCAGCAGGTCACCGGCTCCGGCCCGCAGTGCCGCCGTCACGTCGGCGACCGGCACCTCGATCGGCACGACGAGCGCCACATCCCGGTCGGCGGGCGGATAGGTGGAGATCGTCGGCGCGATCATCGGCGGCGCCGCCGACGCGACCTCGATCAGGGCATCGAGGTCCAGTTCCATCGCGCCGGCCCGAGGCGGAAGCCCGACGTCGCTGAGCACCCGGGGGTGCAGCTCACCCGCGTGGCCCACGACCCGGCCGTCGATCGAGAGCTCCGCGAGGCGGCCCGGGTGCCAGGGCATGACATTGCCGGCTCTGACCGTCAGGGTCACGCCCACCGCCTCGGCGACCACGTGCGCGGCGTCCACCGCGTCCGCCCAGTCCGCGTCCCGGGCCGGCGTGGACCAGCCACCTGGCTCACGGCGCCCGGTGAGGAGCGCGGCGACGTGGCGGGGCTGGCCGGGCAGGGTCGAGTCCAGAGCGGCGATCTCCGCGGCGGAGGGCCGACGATCCACCGGCGGGGTGACGACGTCCGTCGGGATCCGTTCGCGTTCACGGAACACCAGACCGCTCTCGAACAGGGCGAGATCGCGCTGCCCCCGGCCGATGTTGCGCACGGCCGCCGCGATCAGTCCGGGTAGCAGGGTCGTCCGCAGGTAGCCGGCGTCCTCGGCGATCGGGTTCACGATCCGGACCGCCGCACGCCGCGGGTCGGCCGCGGCCAGGCTGAGCGCGTCGGCGGCGTCCTCGGGTACGAACGGCAGGGTAAGCACCTCGGCGAACCCCGCACAGGCCAGCGCCCGGCCCACCGCGCGGTGCATCCGCTGCGCGGCGGTGAGCCCGCGCCCCGCGGGCAGCGACGGCAGGGTCACTGGGATGGTGTCGTACCCCTCCAGCCGCATGATCTCCTCGACGAGATCGGCGGGCCGGGTCAGGTCGGGACGCCAGGACGGCGGCGTCGCGATCAGAACACCGGGCAGGTCCTCGGTCGCCGACCCGTCAGCCACCGCGCAGCCGACACCGACGAGCCGGCGCCGCACCACCTCGGCGGGGTAGGGCCGGCCGGCGAGGCGTTCCGGTTCCGTCAGCGGCAGGGTCACCGGCGCCGGGGCGGGGCGGCGGTCCAGGTCGGTCACGCCGGGCTCGGGACGGGCGGCGGCGAGCTCGGCGAGCAGGTCGACGGCCAGCGCTGCGGCGACCGGCGCGAGTGCCGGGTCGACGCCGCGTTCGAAACGCCGCGACGCCTCCGAGGACAGCCGGTGCCGGCGGGCGGTGCGGGCCACCGTGATCGGGTCGAAGTGCGCAGCCTCGAGGACGATGTCGGTGGTCGTCGCGGACACCTCCGTGGTGGCCCCGCCCATCACCCCGGCGAGCGCGATCGGACCGGTGTCGTCGGCGATGACCAGATCCTCGGGGTCGAGAGTGCGGTCGGCCCCGTCGAGGGTGCGCAGCGTCTCTCCGGCGACGGCCCGGCGCACAATGATCGCGCCGGTCAGCTTCGCCCGGTCGAAGGCGTGCAACGGCTGGCCGAGGCCCAGCAGCACGGCGTTGGTGACGTCGACCGGCACCGAGATTGACCGCATCCCGGACAGCGACAGCCGCCGCTGCCACCCCAGCGGGGTGGTGGCCCGCGAGTCGACCCCGGTCACCACCCGGGCGACGTAGCGGTCACACGCCGCGGTGTCCTCGACGACGACCGGA
Source organism: Frankia sp. CoBUL1 (assembly GCF_978021245.1). Taxonomy (NCBI): domain Bacteria; kingdom Bacillati; phylum Actinomycetota; class Actinomycetes; order Frankiales; family Frankiaceae; genus Frankia; species Frankia sp. CoBUL1. The sequence goes on along the minus strand of NZ_CDXDOS010000073.1, from coordinate 8,024 downwards.
TAGGCCTCCCTGGCGGGCCCCGGGACGGCTGCCGGGTCCGCCGGCGCGCCCGGGTCCGTGAACGGCAGCGCGAAGGCGGTCGCCGCCTCCCGGGCGATCCCCCGCACCGACAGACCGTAGCCCCGGTCCGGGGTGACCGCGATGTCGAGCACCTCGTCGGCGAGATCGAGCAGCTCGGCGACGTCGGCGCCGATCGGCGCCCGCGGCGCGAGCACCAGGATGCCGTCGGACTCCTCGCCGAGGCCCAGTTCCCGGGCCGAGCAGATCATCCCCTCGCTGACATGGCCGTAGGTCCTCCGCGCGGTGATCTCGAACCCGCCGGGCAGCACGGCGCCGGGCAGCGCGACCGCCACCCGGTCGCCGACGGCGAAGTTGTGCGCCCCGCAGATGACGCCGCGCACGCCCTCGCCCCTGGATCCGGCGCTCTCGGATCCGGCATCCTCGGATCCGGCGCTCTCGGCGACCCGGACCTGGCACCAGCGGACGGCCTTCTTCTTCGTCTCGACGATCTCGAAGCCGACGATCTCCCCGACGACCACGCCGGAGAACTCGCCCCCGACGCTACGCAGTCCCTCGACCTCGAAACCGGCCCGGATCAACGCGTCGGCGACGGCCCGCGTGGGCGGCAGCCCCGCCACATACTCCCGCAGCCAGGACATCACGATCAGCATGGGTCAGTCCTCGATTCCGAACGGCAGGCTGAACCGGACGTCACCGTCGACGAAATCGCGGATCTCCCGGATGCCATGGCGGACCATCGCGGCCCGTTCCAGCCCCATCCCGAACGCGAAACCGCTGTACCGGGTCGGGTCGACCCCCGCGGCCCGCAGGACGTGCGGGTCGACCATGCCGCAGCCGCCGGCCTCGATCCAGCCCTCGTCCGAACAGACCCGACAGGGCTGGCGGGCCGCCTCCCCGCGGCAGGCGAAGCACTGCACGTCCAGTTCCGCGGACGGCTCGGTGAACGGGAAGAACGACGGGCGCAGCCGCGTCGACAGGCCCGCCCCGAACAACGCCTGGGCGAAGACCTCCAGGGTGCCACGCAGGTCCGCCATGGTGATGCCCCTGTCCACGGCCAGACCTTCGAGCTGGCCGAAGACCGGCGAGTGCGTCGCATCGATGGTGTCGTTGCGGTATGTCCGCCCCGGGCACACGACGTACACGGGCAGCGGGCGGTTCAGCAGGGAGCGGATCTGCACCGGGGAGGTGTGGGTACGCAGCACCCGGCCCGCCCCGGTCGGCGCGACGTAGAGCGTGTCGTGCTCGCTGCGGGCCGGGTGATCGGGCGCCATGTTCAGGGCCTCGAAGTTGAACCAGTCGTGTTCGACCTCGGGTCCCTCGGCGACCTCGTAGCCCATCGCCACGAACACGTCGGCAAGCCGGTCGGACAGGGCGGTCAGCGGGTGGCGGGCACCACGGCGGCGGCGGTCGACGGGCAGGGTCACGTCGACCCGTTCCTCGCGCAGCACCCGGGCGTCGCGTTCGACGGTGAGTTCGGCCAGCCGGGCGTCGTAGGCGGCCTGTACGGCCGTGCGGGCGGCGTTGTGCCGGCGACCGGCGTCGGCACGCTCCGCACGGGGCAGGGCACCGAGCTCCCGGCGGGCCAGTACCAGCGGTGCGGAGGCACCCTGGATGTGGGCGATACGGACGGCTGCCAGCGCGTCGAGATCGGCGGCGGCGCGGATCGACTCCCGCGCCGCGTCGACGGCCGCGTCGAGCTGATCGGGGTCGAGGGCGTGGACCCGGGACGGGTCGACAGTCTCTCCAGGGGCGGGCACGGTGCTCATCCTCGTCATCGGGTGAAAAGCATCGGGTGAAAAGCAGGGTCATCCCGGCGGGAAGCCGGGGTCGTCCGGCCTGCGGCGGGGTTCGTCCGGGCCTGGGATGTCCGGGCCGGAGGCGGCGGCGCGCGCCTGGCCGCCCGGGGCGCCCACCGGTCGGTTCGCGGTGCTCGGCGTCAGCCGAACACCGGGCCACCGGCGGGCACGAAAAATCGGAACTCGGCGCCGCCACCCGGGGCCCGGCCGACCGAGATGGTGCCGCCGTGCGCCTCGATCAGCGCCTTGGCGATGTAGAGCCCGAGGCCGGTGCCGTTCCCGCGGCTGGCGCCCCGCCAGAACTTCGTGAACACGCGCGCGGCGTTCGATTCGGACACGCCTTCACCCTCGTCGGCCACGCTTACCTCCGTGCCGCTGTCCCTGCCACGCAGCAGTACCGTCACAGTACCCGCACCATGCCGCAGGGCGTTGTCGACGAGGTTGTGCAGTACCTGTTCAATCTTGTCCGGATCGACCCACATCTCGGGCAGTTCGCCCTCCTCGCGGATGAAGAACCGGTCGGCGCCCGCCGCACCCGAGGCCACCTTGCCGTCCACCACCGAACGCACCCGGGCGGGCAGGTCGACGATCTGCTTGCGGACCTGGATGCGTCCGGAGTCGATCCGAGAGACGTCCAGCACCTCGGTGAGCAGGCGCGTGACCCGGTCGGCGTCGGTGTTGACCGTGTTCAGCATGAGCTTCTTCTGCTCGTCGGTGAACCGGTCCCACTTGGCGAGCAGCGTCGCGGTGAATCCCTTCACACTGGTCAGCGGCGAGCGCAGCTCGTGCGCCACGGTCGCGACCAGGTCCGCCCGGTTGCGTTCCAGCCGCTCGCGGCTGAGGGTGTCGCGCAGGGACAGCGACACCCGCACCAGCCGACCGGCGACCCGGTTGAACCGCACCGTGACGTGGAAGTCACGGTCGTGGACCGGACCCGCGTAGGTCAGGCGCCGCTCCGGCTGCCCGGTGACCCGCGGCAGGTTCCGGCTGGCCGTAGAGCACTCCCACCAGTCGTTGCCCCGCTCGTCCAGCAACGGGAGGACCTCGGTCAGATGCCGGCCGATCGCGGACGGTCCATCCACCCCGGTGAGCTTCGCCGCCGCCCGGTTGAACACCTCGACGACGCCGGCAGCGTCGGTCACGATCACCGAATCCGGTAGCAGGTCGAAGGCGGCGGCAGGCAGTGGGCCGTCCTGCGCGGCCGACACGGCTGAATCGGTGGCATCGGGCGCGCAGCCGGGGCCGGAGGGCGGCACCTGCCCGGATGGCGACGTGACAATGTTCATCACCGTCGACCACCTCCTCCGGTGCCGTCAGTACCGGACCTGCCCGTTCTCTGCGCCCGCGCCGACGCGTAAAGGCACAGGGCGGACGCAACCGCAAGATTCAGGGACTCGGCCTGACCGTACACCGGTACCCGCAGAACCGCGTCCGCGGCGGCCAGAGTAGCCGAAGCCAGCCCATGTGCCTCGTTACCGAACAGCCACGCCGTCGGCCCGTCGAGCTCACCGGCCGCGACGGCGGTGTCAATGTCGCGATCCGCGGCTCCGGACGTCGCCACGATGCGGCAACCCCGGGCCCGCAGCCGGTCCAGCACCACGGCCAAGGCTGGTTCCACGATCACCGGGAGGTGAAAGTGGCTGCCGGCCGAGGAGCGCACGCACTTGCCCCCGAAGGGGTCGACACCGCTCCCGGTGAAGACGACGGCGTCCGCTCCGGCCGCGTCCGCGCTGCGGATCACCGTGCCGGCGTTACCCGGATCGCCCGCGCCGATGCACACCGCGACCAGCCGGGGGGCGTGCAGGTCGGCGAGCCGATGAGCGGGCAGGGCCGCGACCGCGACGAGGCCCTGGGGGGTCACCGTCTCCGACAGCGACGCCACGGCCTCGTCCGTCACGACCCGGACCGGCACCCGGACCGCCCGCAGCAGCTCCTCGTGCCGGGGAGTCGCGGAGACTCCGACGAACACCTCAAGCAGCTCGCCGACGGCCAATGCCGCGCCCACCGCCTGCGTCCCCTCGACCAGGAACCTGCCCTGCTCGCGCCGGGCCGCGGGCCGCTTGAGGCGACGCGCGGCACCGACCCGCCCGGAGCGCGCTCCGGCGATCGGCGCCGGCCCCGGCGAAGGGGCCTCCGGCGAAGGGGCGTCCGGCGAAGGGGCGTCGGTCGTGGAGGACACGCGGGAGGCGGGCACGGGCCGACGTCGCGACGGGCTCAGGCGGCGGTGGGCTCCGGCGCCGCCGCCAGCGCGGCCCGTGCCACCTCGACCAGGGCGGTGAACGCGACCGCGTCGTTGACCGCGAGGTCGGCCAGGATCTTGCGGTCGACTTCGACGCCGGACAGCTTCAGACCCTGCACGAAGCGGTTGTAGGTCAGACCGTTCGCCCGCGCCGCCGCGTTGATCCGAGTGATCCACAGCTGCCGGAAGTCGCCCTTGCGCGCGCGGCGGTCCCGGTAGGAGTAGGTCATCGAGTGGAGCATCTGCTCCTTGGCCTTGCGGTAGAGCCGCGAGCGCTGGCCCCGGTAGCCGCTGGCCTGCTCGAGGACCGTACGGCGCTTCTTCTGGGCGTTGACCGCCCGCTTCACGCGTGCCATGAGGGCACCTGTCTCCTTCGTTCGGGTGCGTCCGGCGGCCCGGGCCGGAGTCGGCAGCCAACGGCGGGCCGACCGCGACCGGCGGGCCCGCCGCAGTCGGGGCCGGAGTCGTCAGCGGGCCGCGGTCAGCGGGCGAGCAGACGCTTGACGCGTCGGTTGTCCGCCTTCGTCAACGGCACCACGCCATCCAGTCTGCGGGTGAGACGGCTGGTCTTGTGCTCCAGGTAGTGGCGGCGGTTGGCCCGCTGGCGCAGCACCTTGCCGGAGCCGGTGACCCGGAACCGCTTGCTCGCACCGCTGTGGGACTTCTGTTTGGGCATGTTGACATCCTGACGGGTTACGTGGGTAATCGAACAACCGGCGTGGCGAGATCCGGAACCGGTGGCGGCGCCACCGCGCGGACTGCCCGCCCTCGAGTCAGACGTGGCCGGCCGGTTCCGGCACCCGCTGCGGCTTCGAGCCCTTGTGCGGGGCCATGACCATGGTCATGTTCCGGCCGTCCTGCTTGGGCTGAGCCTCGACATAACCAAGGTCGGCCACGTCGGCGGACAGCCGTTGGAGCAGGCGGATGCCGAGCTCGGGCCGGGACTGCTCCCGACCGCGGAACATGATCGTAATCTTGACCTTGTCGCCGGCCCGCAGGAAACGCACGACGTGACCCTTCTTGGTCTCGTAGTCGTGCGGATCGATCTTCGGCCGCAGCTTCATTTCCTTGATGACGGTCTGGACCTGGTTCTTCCGAGCCTCCCGACGCTTCTGGTCGGACTCGTACTTGAACTTTCCGTAGTCCATCAGCTTGCAGACCGGGGGACGAGCGGTCGGCGCGACCTCGACGAGGTCGAGATCGACCTCCTGCGCCATACGCATGGCCTCACCGATCGAGACGATGCCGATCTGCTCACCCTCCGCGCCGACGAGGCGAACCTCGGGGACGCGGATCCGGTCGTTGATACGGGACTCTGTGCTGATGTGTTTCCTCCGTTGCTCGACGCGCGGGCATGACCTCACCGCAGCGGAGCACCGAGCCTGGTACACCAGGCTCCCGGCCGACGACCGCGGAAACGGCTCGGCCGACCGGCGACCCGGCCACCGCGGCCCCCAGCCGGAACTTCGGCCTGAGGACCTGCTGACGTCCCGGGGTGGCGACATCAGTGCTGACATCGGGTGGAGGGCGAACCCCCGCTTGGTCCTGCCGATCAGGCTCCGCGCCGTGCCCTGGCTGCCTGGAAACGGCAACGCCAGCGGACGGAACAAAACCAGCCGGCAGGCGGTCTGCGGCCCAGCGTAGCACCAGACCAGGCGACACGACGATCACATCATCGTCCGGGCGCTCCGAAAGGGCCGGCTGCGCTCACCTCGCGAACCGCACCGGCCATCGGCGCGTCGGGCGCAGGCCCCGCCCCAGATGGCGGCGCACCGCCGCGGCCTCCCGCGCGCTCACGAGCAGCACGGCCGGGCCCGAGGCCCGCTCCTGCGCCTGTGCCTGTGCCTGTGCCGGGTCCGGATCGGCGGCGAGCAGCCGGGACAACCGCCGGGCAAGCAACTCCCCGGACCGCGCGTCCGCATCTCCGCCCTGACGTACCGCGACGGCGAGCACCGGGCGTGGGGCGCCGGCACCCGGGAGGAGCAGTTCCGCCGGCCACACCTCGACTCGCTCGGTCACGGTCCGCAACGCCTCCCGAACCCGCCGCCGGGATAACGGACCATCCGGATCGGACGGACGGCGCAGGGCGGTCACCCTCAGCTTGTCGAGGTCCGCGGCTTCGGTCACGCGCGGCGTGTCGAGGGTTCCGGACGGCGAGTCGGAGCCCGATCCGCCGGGCACCGGCGCGGGACCGCCTGGGCCGACGTCCAGACTGGCCGAGCGCGGACCGGCCACGTCGATCACCACCGCTCCGAGCCCCAGCCGGACCGCCTCCGTGCAGGCGTCCACCGCGGCGACCGGAACCGGCCGGGCCGAGGAACGCCAGGCGGTGAGCGCGCTGACGCTGGAGAAGATCGGTAGCGCGGTCGCGCCGGACGGGGTGCGCAGGGTCGTCAGCGCCATCTCGCTGGTCTTGTCCGCACCTGTGACGGCGTCGGCGTCGGTGAGCCGAGCCTCGACTCCGACGAAGACCCAGGCCTGGCGCAGCGCGGCGGTCAGAACGGCGGGGTCGACCGGGCTGGCGGCGAGCGCTCGGGTGAGCGACTCGTCGGCGCGGCCGTCATCGCCCTGACCAGACGGAGTCAGCAGATCGCGTGCCATTCTCGCCAGCCTAGGGCCCAGGCGGCGCGGCGGGCCGGTACCGGATCGGGTCCGTGGCGTTCACCATGGCCCGGACGGGCCCGGGCCCGAGTTGAGGGCCCCGACCGGGGGCGGCGATGGCGGGCCGGGCCAGCACGGTGGCCGGTTGCGACCCGGGAAGCGGGGCGGTGGCGACCGCCCCGGCGAGACGCTGGAAGGCAAACCTGGTCCGGCGACGCAGGCGGTACCAGCTGATCGGACGGCTGTCGGCGAGCGCCGCGTCGAACGGCACCGGCACCGTCATGTAGGCCCGGTCCTCGAGATGCTCGAGACGCAGCCGTGCCCCGCGGCTCAACCGGGAGGGATACGTCTCGACGACGGCCACGATGACGGCGGCAGCGAGATCTGGCCGACCGGCCGCGGTCAACGCGCTCAACGCGTCGTCCGCACCGGCGATCTCCGTCTCGCCGGCCCGGATCGTCAACACGACGAGGTCCGCCCGCGCCAGCAGGGTGGCCGGCACCGGCTGGCTCCACCCCGGTGGGGCGTCCGCGACGACGACCGGATACCAGTGTCCGAGCAGGTCGAGTGCCCACGCCAGCTCCTCGGGAAGCAGCCCCGGCCCGGTGAGATCACGCAGTCCGGCCAGCACCTCCAGGCCACCGGAGCCATCGGAGGCGACGAACCGGCGCACGTCCTCCAATGAGGACACCGGTGGCCGCGCCGTGGCCAGCTCCCGCAACCCCACACCCGGTGACATGAGGCCGACCCGGTGCGCAAGCAGCCCGGACTGGTCCGGGGATGCGTCCACGGCCATCACCCGATGACCGTGGTGCTCCGCGATCGCCAGTCCCAGACCCGCGGCGACCGTCGTCCGGCCGCCTCCGCCACCGAATCCCCCAACCAGTACCCGCCGCCCACCGGCCCGCGCCCGCGCGACCGACGAACCGCCCGTTCCCGCGACGGCCGGGACCACCGCCCGACCACGGGACGGCGTCACCGCGGCCACCGCCGCCCGGACGGGCAGGGAAGGGGCCGAGCCGGGCCGCCGCGCCGGCAGGTTCGCGGGGACCGGGATGGACCAGGCTGGCTCCAGACCAGGCGTTTCGACCGCCTGCCGGCCGACCGTGGGTCCGCCCAAGGGGTCGGCGTCGGGCCACGCCTCCGGCACCGGCCAACCCGGGTCAGCCGCCGCGGGCGGGGGAAGCCGCCCGGATACGGGCCCGGCACCGGGCGAGCCGTCGGGGGGCGGCGCGGTGGCGGCCCGGGAAACGGGGACGACCGGCGTTCCATCCGGGAGGTTCACCGGCTGCCCGGCCGCGGGGACCAGCACCGCGATGTTCTCCCAGGTCTCCCCGGGCGGCGGGACGGCCGGGGAGACCTGGGAG
>NZ_CDXDOS010000072.1:8150-14943 GCF_978021245.1 Frankia sp. CoBUL1 | reverse complement strand
CCCGCCGATCCCCCTACCTCCGCTGCGCAGGCCGAGGTCGGCGGACCTCACCGCGACCTTCGCCGGCTTCCCCCTGCCCACCGGCACCAACCTCCCGCCCTACCGGCGCCGGGAGCTCATCCTGATGATCTTCGCCGGCGTGCTCGCGACCAGCGCGCTCGTCGCGTTGACCTTCGCCGACATCGGCCAGGTCTCGCTCGGGATCTTCTCCATCGGTCTCGGCTTCTTCTGCCTGTGGGCGCTGGCCCACCTGGCGGTACGCAGGTTCGCGCCGGCCGCCGATCCGGTGCTGCTCCCGGTCGTCGTCACGCTCAACGGCCTGGGCCTGGTCATGATCTATCGGCTCGACCTCGCCAAGGCGGATGCCGCCGAGCGGGCGGGAACCCACATTCCGCCCGGTGCCGCGCAGACGCAGCTCGTCTGGACCCTGCTGGCGGTCATCGTCTTCATCCTGGTGCTGGCGCTGGTACGCGATCATCTCTCGCTCGCCCGGTACGCCTACACGGCCGGTCTGGTCGGTCTGGTCGGTCTGGTGCTGCCGATCGCGCCTGGCATCGGCGCGACCATCAACGGCGCGCGCCTCTGGCTGCGGATCGGGCCGTTCTCCTTCCAGCCGAGCGAAGTCTCGAAGATCATTCTTCTGATCTTCTTCGCCGGCTATCTGGTCAACAAACGCGAGGTCCTCTCGGTGGCCTCCCGCTCCTTTCTCGGGATGGGGATCCCGCGCGCCCGCGACCTCGGGCCGGTACTGGTGGCGTGGCTGGCGAGCCTGGGCATCCTGATCGTGCAGAAGGACCTCGGCTCGTCCCTGCTGTTCTTCGGAATGTTCATGGTCGTCCTCTACGTCGCCACCGAGCGGGCATCGTGGCTCTTGGTCGGCTTCGTGCTGTTTCTGTTCGGTGCCGTGATCGCGCACAGCATGTTCAGCCATGTCCAGGTCCGGGTGGACGGCTGGCTGCACGCCTTCGACGGTGACAACCCGTCGAGCACGTCGTACCAGCTCGTGCAGGGCCTCTACGGCTTCGCCGCCGGTGGCATCACCGGTACGGGGCTCGGGGAGGGGCACCCGCAGAAGGTGCCGTTCGCGAACACCGACTTCATCATGGCGAGCCTCGGTGAGGAGCTCGGTCTCACCGGCGTCATGGCCATCCTGATGATGTACGCCCTGGTCGTGCTGCGCGGGATGCGCGCGGCCCTCGGCGCGAAGGACCCGTTCGGCAAACTGCTGGCGGCCGGGCTGTCCTTCACCCTGGCGCTGCAGGTGTTCGTGCAGGTGGGCGGGGTCATGCGGCTCATCCCGCTGACCGGGCTCACGCTGCCGTTCGTCTCCTACGGCGGGTCGTCCATCGTGGCCAACGCCGCGATCATCGCATTGCTGCTGCGGGTCAGCGACGCCGCCCGCCGCGCACCCGAACCGGTGCCGGATGCCCCCCTGTTCGACCCGGGCGCGGTTGCCGAGAGTCCCACCCAGGTGGTGAAGACGACATGAACCGCACGGTGCGCAAGGTCGCCGTCGCCTGCATGCTCCTCTTCGCCGCGCTCCTGGTGAACGCGAACTGGCTCCAGGTGGGCGAGGCGGGCAGCCTCAAGTCCCAGCCGACGAACGGGCGTCAGATCACCGAGCGCCTGGAACGACAGCGGGGCGCGATCGTCGCCGGTGACGTGGAGATCGCACGTTCGGTGCCGTCGAACGACCAGTACAAGTACCAGCGGCAGTATCCGGCCGGGCAGCTCTACTCCAACGTCACCGGCTACTACACGCTGTTCACGGCGGCAGGCCTGGAGCGGTCCGAGGACGTCTTCCTGTCCGGAGACGACGACCGGCTGCTCGCAAGCCGGGTGACCGGCCTGTTCACCGGCGCGGAGCGGCGCGGCGGTTCCGTGGTCACCACGATCAACCCCGCCGTCCAGAAGGCGGCGGCGGAGGCGCTCGACAACCGCAAGGGCGCGGTGGTCGCCATCGAGCCGTCGACCGGCGCGATCCTGGCGATGGTCACCAACCCGTCCTACGACGCGAACGCGCTGGCGGCCCATGATGAGAAGGCCGCAGCCAATGCCTATGGGCTGCTGTCGGGCAATCCAGATCAACCGCTGCTGAACCGGGCAGCCCAGCAGACCTATCCGCCCGGTTCGACCTTCAAGCTCATCACCGCCGCCGCCGCGCTGTCACAAGGCAGGACGCCGGACACTCGCGTCGCGGCACCCGACGAGCTACCGCTCCCACTGAGCACCGTGCGGCTGCCGAACTTCGGCGGCGAACGCTGCGGCGACGGCGAGACCGACACCCTCATTCACGCGCTCGCCATCTCCTGCAACACCGCGTTCGCACAGCTCGGTATCGATCTCGGTGCCGACACCCTGCGCGTTCAGGCCGAGGCCTTCGGCCTGAACGCGACCTTCCCCGACTTCCCCTTGCAGCAGGCCCGTAGCGTCTTCCCCGCCAAGCTCGACGCCGCGCAGACCGCGCAGTCGGCGATCGGCCAGTACGACGTCCGGGTCACGCCCCTACAGATGGCGGAGGTGGTCGCGGCGATCGCCAACGACGGCACGGAGATGAAGCCCTATCTCGTGTCCGAACTGCGCAGCCCGGACCTCAAGAGGATCAGCAAAACCGAGCCGAAGAAACTCGGTGAACCGGTGAGCCGCGAGGTGGCCGCCCAGCTCACGACCATGATGGAAAGCGTGGTGACGTCGGGGACCGGTCGGCGGGCGCAGATCGGCGGCGTCGCCGTCGCCGGGAAGACGGGGACCGCCGAGCACGGCACCAGCCTGCCGCACGCCTGGTTCGTGGGGTTCGCCCCGGCGGACGCTCCGAAGATCGCGGTTGCCGTCATCGTCGAGGACGGCGGCGGCGAGCTGGGTACCGGTGGTGCCGTCGCCGCCCCCGTCGCGAAACAGGTCATACAGGCCGCATTGGACAAGCCATGAACAACTCCCCGGGCAATCCCATCTCCCCGTCGCAGCCCTTCGCCGGCGCCGCGTCGCCGAACACCGTCCTCGACAACCGGTACCGCCTGAACGGGCGGATCGCCGCCGGCGGCATGGGTGAGGTCTGGCGTGGCCTGGACCAGACCCTCGGCCGCCCCGTCGCGGTGAAACTGCTGCGCCCGGAGTACGCCAGCGACGAGTCGTTCCTGGTGCGGTTCCGCGGCGAGGCCCGCCATGCCGCCCGGCTGTCACACCCGGGCGTCGCCTCGGTCTATGACTACGGCGAGGTCGCGACCGCCGACGACTACCCGACCGCCTACCTGGTCATGGAGCTGGTGGAGGGGGAACCCCTCTCCGCCGCGCTGCACCGGGAGAAACGGTTGTCCCCGGAACGCACGCTGGACATCCTCGGGCAGGCGGCCGACGCGTTGCAGGCCGCGCACGCCCTCGGCGTGGTCCATCGCGACGTCAAGCCCGGCAACCTGCTGCTGCGCCCGGACGGCGCGGTGAAGGTCACCGACTTCGGGATCGCCCGCGCGGTCGACGCCGCGCCGCTCACCGCCACCGGCATCATGATGGGGACGGCCTACTACGTGTCCCCCGAGCAGGCGTCCGGGCGTCCGGTGACACCGGCGAGCGACGTCTACTCGCTCGGCGTCGTCGCGTACGAGTGCCTCGCCGGTCGCCGCCCCTTCGACGACCGCAACCCCATCGTGGTCGTGATGGCCCACCAGCAGGACACCCCGCCCCCGCTACCGACCGACATCCCCTACCAGGTACGGGCCCTGGTGGACTCGGCGATGGCCAAGGACCCCGCGCGCAGGCCCAGTTCGGCGGGGGCATTCGCGCGTTCGGCGGCCGGGATCCGGCGCAGTCTGTGGAGCCCGGAGCCTGCGCGCTGGCCCGGCGCACCGGACGCGACCGCCCGCCATCCGGGGCCGGGCGCCGTCCTCCCGCCCGCCGGTGCCGCCGCTCGCCCGCCCCGATCCACCTCGCGCACCCGGCCACCGTCCTGGGTGGCCGCACCGCCACCGTCCGGTCGCACCAGTGGACCGGGGCGCACCGGCGCTCCGCCGGACAACGCCCAGGCGGTTCCCGATAGCCCGGAAGCCATGCTCGGCGGACCCGACGTACCTGCAACGGCCCTGCACAGCCCGCCCTTCGGCGGCCCCGACACGGCGTACGGTGGCCCCGAGCCGGCATACGGCGGCTCGGCCTACGGGACGCCGGACCGTGGCGGCCCCCGCGATCCCGGCACCGCCTACCACCCGGGTCCGCCGCCGTGGGCCCGTACCCCCGGCGGCCCCCCAGATCCGTCCGGCCCGGACGGCCCGGATGATCTGCGGCCGGGCTGGGAGGGGCGAGCCGCTCGACGGCACCGGCCGAAGGCGGCCTCCCGTCCCGCCCTGCCACTGCCACTTCTGATCATTCTGCTGATCCTCACCGTGGTGATCGTCGCATTCGCGACCAACAGGTTGTTCTCCGGCAGCAATTCCGCATCGAACTCCGCGACCACACCACCGAGGGTGGTCTACCCAACCGCAATCGGTGATGAAATCGTCAGCGGTAACGCCGGGTCGGCGATTTCCGGCGCGGGAGGGGCGACAGCAGGGGAGTATTCGTGACCGACGTGACGGAGATGTATGCCCCGGGGGCTGGGCCGCAGATCATCGGCGGGCGTTACGAGCTGGGCGAGGGCATCGGCTATGGCGGCATGGCGGAGGTCTTCCGCGGCCGTGACATCAGGCTCGGCCGTGAGGTCGCCGTCAAGACGCTGCGCCCGGACCTCGCCCGTGATCCCACCTTTCTCGCCCGGTTCCGCCGAGAGGCGCAGTCCTCGGCCGCGCTGAACCACCCCGCGATCGTCTCGGTGTACGACACGGGCGAGGACGTCATCAACGGGGCGCAGATCCCCTACATCGTGATGGAGTTCATCGAGGGGCGGACCCTGCGCGACGCGCTGCAGACCGAGGGCCGGTTCACCGAACGCCGCGCCATGGAGATCACCTCCGACGTCTGTGCCGCCCTGGACTACAGCCACCGGATGGGGATCATCCACCGCGACATCAAGCCGGCGAACGTGATGCTCAGCCCGGACGGCTCGGTCAAGGTCATGGACTTTGGCATCGCCCGCGCCACCACCGCGACCTCCTCGACCATGACCGCGACGGCGGCGGTGATCGGCACCGCTCAGTACCTGTCCCCGGAGCAGGCCCGAGGAGCCCGCGTCGACGCCCGCAGCGACGTCTACACCACCGGGGTGCTGCTCTACGAACTGCTCACCGGGTCGCCGCCGTTCCGCGGGGACAACCCGGTGGCCGTGGCCTACCAGCACGTGCGGGAGGATCCGCTGCCGCCGTCCGCTCACGATCGCGACATCTCCCCCGAGGCCGACGCGATCGTCCTCAAGGCGATGGAGAAGGACGCCGACGACCGCTACGGCACCGCGGGTGAGATGCGCGACGATCTGGAACGGGCGCTGGCCGGACGGCGCGTGCACGCCATGATGGGAGGTGGTGGCGCGGGCGGGGCCGCCACCACCCTCGGCCCGGCTGCGCCCGGCACGGCGATCCTCAGCCGCGGTGACCGAGCGGGTTATCCCACCCGGGACCGCTACCGCGACGACGACCAGACCACTTACCGCGACGTCCCCTACGACGACGGCCGGTTCGGCACCGGTCCGTTCGACCGCTACGACGTGACCGGGGCCATCGACCGGCAGGCCGTTCCCAACCAGGAGCGTTCCCAGGCGTGGAAGTACATCCTCGCGGGTCTCGGAATCGTCATCGTCTTCGTCGCCGTCGTCCTGCTCGCCACGACCTTCCTCAGCACCGGCAACAACACCGCCTCCACGAAGAAGATCCTCGTCCCGACCGGCCTCGTCGGGCAGAACGAGCAGCAGGCCCGCGCCCGGCTGCAGAGCGCCGGCTTCGGGGGGGAGGTGGTCACGAAGCTGGTCGACTCACCGGACCTGGCCGGTCGGGTCACGGCGGTCGACCCGGCCGAGGGCAAGGAGGTCGCCGCCAAGGGGGTGATCACCCTATCGATCGGCAAGGCCGCCGACGACGTCCAGATCCCCGCCGACCTGATCGGGAAGACCCAGGCCGAGGCCGAGGCTGCGCTGCGGGCGTTGGGGCTGGTCCCGAACCCGATGGCCTACGGCAACCCGACCAGCCAGAAGGTCGGCACGGTGGACAGCACCGATCCGCAGGCGGGTTCGGCCGTCAAGCGCGGCAGCACGGTCACGCTCAACGTGGTCAGCCCGAACGTCAACGTTCCCGACGTGCGCAACCGCACGTACGACAATGCCGCCGCCGAGCTCGGCCGCTACGGGCTGAGGGCGGCCCAGCAGCCCGTCGCGAACAACAACGTGGCGCCGGGGACGGTTGTGGACCAGAGCCCGTCCGGCGGCAACGTCCCTCGGGGTTCGACCATCACGCTGTCCGTCGCCCAGCAGATCCAGACCACCGCGCCACCGACTCCAACCGAGACGCCGACCGGGCCCACCCCGACCACGGAGCCGACCAGCACTTCGCCGAGCCCGACGGGTAATCCCACCCCTGGGACACCGGCCACGACGAAGCCGGGCGGCCTGGGGGGGAGGCTGGGCGGCCGCAACGGCGGTGGCGGTTCCGGCGGTGGCGGCACCTGAGGTCGTCGCGCCGACGGAGGCGGTCGTGGCTGCTCAGGCAGTATGGGACTGCGGCCGCCCACGGCAGGGTGCCTGATGCCGCGGGAGGTCACGATCTGATGCGCATCCTGGTGATCAACAACTACGACTCGTTCGTCTTCAACCTTGTCCAGTACCTGGGCCAGCTCGAGACCGAATGCATCGTGCGCCGCAACGACGAGATGACGCCGGCCG
>NZ_CDXDOS010000072.1:0-7779 GCF_978021245.1 Frankia sp. CoBUL1 | reverse complement strand
GGCGGCCGGCGTGAGCATTCCCATGGTGCGAGCCTGCGCGTCGGGCGGCATGCCGCTGCTCGGGGTGTGCCTGGGCCATCAGGCGATCGCGGTCGCGTTCGGCGCTACCGTCGACCGCGCCCCGGAGTTGCTGCACGGCAAGACCTCGGTCGTCCGCCATGACCGGACCGGCGTTCTCACGGACCTGCCGTCGCCGTTCGTCGCGACCCGCTACCACTCGCTGGCCGTCGAGGAGGACACCCTTCCCGAGGAAATCGAGGTGACTGGCCGGACCGAAAGCGGCGTGGTGATGTCGCTGCGCCATCGACGGCTCCCGCTCGAGGGCGTGCAGTTCCACCCGGAGTCCGTCCTCACCCAGGGCGGCCACCTGATCCTCGCCCGTTGGCTGGACCAGTGCGGCGACGGCGGCGCGGCGCGCAGGCTCGCGCCGGGGCTGTCCGCCGAGGTCGAGACCCTGCGGACGGCGGCGTTTTCCTAGCCGCGCCTGGCGATGCCGGACGGGTCGATCGGCCCGTCGTAGCCGGGTAGCCGGCTGTCGGCGGCCTCCTCGACGCGGTATCCCAGCCGGTAGGCGTCGACGTACTGCCGGTAGATCGTGACCTGCGGATTGGCCCGCAGGCTGGAGCGCAGCGCGGCGACCTCCCCGATCGCCGTGATCCGGAACGGCGGGGAGAAGACCTCGCCGTGCAGCAGAAGAGTGTTCCCGACGCAGCGGACCGCCGTCAGTGCCGTCACCCGGCGGTCCATGATGCTCATCGCCTCGGCGCCGCCGGCCCACAGCGCGTTCACGACCGCCTGGACATCCTGCTGGTGCACGATGAGATCGTCGGGCCTCGGGGCGGGCACGCCGGGGGCGTACGGGCCGCCCCGGCCCTCCCGCGGGGCGTCGTCCAGCTCGACGGTCAGCGCCGGCCCGCGCACCGGGGCCAACCCCGCGGGACCGGCCAGCAACTCGACCAGGGACCGGGCGGCGGCATCGGTCCCGAGCGCGAAGCCCGGTGCCCCCGACGGGACGGCCTGCGCCGTGGTCGCGCGCCGCCGCGACGCGGCGTCCAGCCCGGCGCGGCGGTCGGCCACCCAGCCCGCCTCCTCGTCGACAACCTGCGCGACTCCCGCCCGCTCCTGGGCCGCCCAAGCGGCGGTGTCCCGCGGGCCGGCCCGATCGAACGGGCCGCCGTCCAGCACCACGACGCCGGACAGCACGACGCCGGACAGCACGCCGGCCCAGAACAGCGACACCGCCCAGATCACCCGCCGCGACCGGCTCCCCGGCCAGGGCCAGGGCCATAGCCAGCCGTGCACCGTCGTCCCCAATCTCCCTCGGGCCCCGCTGAACGGTTCACCCATGCATGCCGATGAATCGCCGGGGGCGGCACGCGACCATGCCACAACCAGCCCGGCCGGGCGATCCGTCCGCCGCGTCGGAGGTATCGCCTCCCGCGCAGGCTACGCGGCCGATGGCGCTCTCGATGCCACATCGGTCTGATCGTCCCGGCACCGGCCGCGACGTCGGCGTCGCCCGGGCCCCGACCGGAGGTGAATCCAGCCGGCCGGTACGCAACGGCGTTTCCACGGACACCCTGTCTACGCTGGTACCCAGCGCGAGACCGCCGATGGCCGGACGAGGACGGCGACGACGGTCGCCGCTCTCGTCCACGCACGGCCATCGAGGAGTTCCGCAGTGCCCGAGTCACGACGCCGCAAGCCCAAGAAGCCAACCCCGACCACCACCGCGGGCGCGTCGGCACGCAGGCGGAAGCCGCCGTCCCCGCCCTGGTTCGGCGGTCTGATCCTCGCGTTCTTCCTGGTCGGGATCGCCTACCTGCTCGTCTACTACTTCTCCAACGGCGGCGTCCTGGGGATGGAGGGGCTGGGCGGCTGGAACAGCCTTATCGGGTTTGGTTTTGTCGTCGTCGGACTGGCCGTGTCGACCCAGTGGCGATAGCCGGCCCGCACGCCAGACGCCCGATGGCCACGCCCGGCACAACCGCAAGAGCTTCCAGCCGTATTATTCATCCACAACCATTGTCCACAAGTGTGGATACCTCCACCTTGATCACCGATTACCCAGGGCATCCTGTTGTATCCTGAACGCCAGAAGATTTCCGGCTCCTCACCCTACGAAGCCACGATCGGGTTCTCCCGAGCGCTCCGCGTGGGCGAACGCGTGTTCGTCAGTGGGACTGGGCCGGTGTGGCCGGACGACACGGTTCCACCGGACGCTGAGCTGCAGACCCGGCGGTGCTTCGAGATCATCCGCACCGCACTGCGCGAGGCGGGCACCGATCTCGGTGACGTCACCCGTACCCGGATGTTCATCACCGATCCCGCCCACGCTCCGGCCGTCGGCGCCGTCCACGGCGAGCTGTTCGCCGCGATCCGCCCAGCCGCCACGATGGTCGTCGTTGCGGGACTACTCGACGAGCGTTGGGTCGTCGAAGTGGAAGCCGAGGCGATCCTTGGGTCCGGGGCTGGGTTCGGGGCTGGGTTCGGGTCCGACTGACGGCCGGCCCTGACGCCGGGTCCGGATCCGGGACCGTCAGCGCGCGATGACCGCCCTGCGCAGACGCGCCACGGCGCGTTCGGCGTCGCCGGTTGTGACGATCAGGCGCCGGAACTCGCCACCCGGGCGGACCTCCACCACGACCGCGGGCCGGCCGCGGTAGACAGCGACAAACTCCTTGCCGCCCCGCGACCGCCAGGTTCCGAGGGCCATGACGCGCGGCAGTCCGGTCCCGGGCGCCCGCCATCCGTGCACTTCCGCGAACGCATCCGCCGCCAGGCGTACGTCGAGTACCTCGTCGAGCCGCACGGAGACGTCCCCACGCACCGCGCCGATCCGTTCAAGCCCGCGCAGGACGACCTCGACCCGCTTGTCCACAACCTCCAGGCTGGCCACAGCTCCCACGTTAATGCCACAACCCGCTCGGGTTCGCCTGATCGCCGTGGCCACCTGTCCCAGGACCGGCCTGCACGATCAGGTCGAGGGGGACGGCCGGGCGTAGGCCTCGGCGTCCTCGGCCCTGATCACGTACATCACCGCGTTGATCAGGGCCAGATGGGTGAACGCCTGGGGGAAGTTTCCGAGATGGCGGCCACTGACCGGATCGATCTCCTCGGCATAGAGATCCAGCGGGCTGGCGAGGCTCAGCAGCCGTTCACACAGCTGCCGGGCACGGGTCAGCTCGCTGATCTCCACCAGGGCGGAGACCAGCCAGAACGAGCAGATCAGGAAGGCGCCCTCGGTGCCGGAGACCCCGTCGTCGGTCTCCTCCGTGCGGTAGCGCAGGACCAGCCCGTCAACGGTCAGCTCGTCGGCGATCGCGAGCACGGTGGCCTTCACGCGTTCGTCGGCCGCCGGCAGGAACCCGAGCAGCGGAATCAGGAGCAGTGAGGCGTCGAGCGCCTTCGATCCGTAGTACTGGGTGAACACACCGCGATGATCCATACCCTTCTCGCACACCTCGGCGTGGATCTCCTCCGCCACGGCCCGCCAGCGCGCCGCCGTCTTGGCGTCCCCCCGCATCTGCGCCAGCCGCCGACCCCGGTCCAGGGCAACCCAGCACATCATCTTGGACACGGTGAAGTGCTGCGGCGCCCCGCGCACCTCCCACATCCCGCGGTCCGGCTCCCGCCAGTGCGTGGCCGCCGCCTCGACGAGGCGCACGAGCACCGGCCAGAGCCGTTCGGAGAGGTAGTCACGGGACTTGGTGTGCAGGTACACGGAGTCGAGAACGACGCCCCAGACGTCGTGTTGACGTTGCAGTGCCGCTGCGTTGCCGATCCGTACCGGGTAGGCTCCCTCGTAGCCGGACAGGTGACCGAGGACCTCCTCGTCGATCTTCGGCTCGCCGCTCACCCGGTACATCACCTGGATGTCGTCGTCATCGTTCTCGGCGACGTCGGCGATGAACGAGAAGAAATCGTTGGCCTCGTAGTCCAGCCCGAGGGTGTACAGGCCCCACAGCGCGAAGGTGGAATCGCGGATCCAGCTGTACCGGTAGTCCCAGTTCCGTTCGCCGCGCGGGGTCTCCGGCAACGAGGTGGTCGAGGCGGCGAGCAGAGCACCGGTCGGCGCGTAGGTCAGTCCTTTCAGCGCGAGCGCGCTGCGCTGCAGATGGCGCCGCCAGGGATGGTCGGGAAACATTCCCCGCGACAGCCACTGGCGCCAGAACTCCGTTGTCCGGTCGACGGCGACGCACGCCTGCAGGTAGGTGTCCGGAAGCAGGGGCTCCTCCGGGCGCCAGGTGAGCGCGACGAACGCGGTGTCCCCCTCCCGCAGCGTGGTGCGAGCCAGTGCCCGCCGGCCGTCGAAACCGAGCCGCAGGTCGGTACGCAGCCGCAGCGTGACGTTGGTGCCCGCATGGCTGATCACGCCGGAGGAGTAATCCTCTCCCTCGTACTGCCAGGACTCGGGCTCACGGCCGTAGTCGAAGTTCGGCTCGCACACCAGGCTGAGATCCACCGAGCCGTGCTCACAGCGAGCCAGCCGGAGCAGCACGTGGTCGGCGTCCCAGTCGCTCGGCGTCCGACGGTGCGTGTTCGAACGCTTGTGGGTGCGATGCCAGCGCCCGACCACCAGGCAATCGGTGACGATGAGCCAGCCGTTCGGCGTCTGCCAGGTGGTCTCGAGAATGTTCGTCCCGGGGAGATAACGCCGGCCGGCCGGGATCTGCGTACGCTCGGGACCGAAACGGAAGCCCCCGGCCGACCGGTCCAGCACCGACCCGAAGACGCTCGGGGCGTCGGGCCGGGGCACACACATCCACTCGACGTTGCCGCTGGGGGCAACGAGACAGGACGTCTCACAGTCGGACAGGAATCCGTACTCGGCGATCGGCGGGAAGGGACTGCCCCCGCTGCGCCGCACCGGTGAATGTGCCATCTGATCCCCCTGCCCGCGCCGTGCCACGGCATCCATCACGCTATCGCCACCACACGTAGATCGCTACTATGAGTATTGACAAGAAAGCGAATGGTAGCCGCTAGTCGGCGGCGTGCAAGCGTCGCGGCCGTCCTCGCCCCCGCGACCAGGGCTGTCGGGCTACACCAGTGTCGACGACTTGATGATCACGGCGGCGAACAGCAACGCGAGCACGGCGGCGACCCCGCCCGCCTGGAGCAGCACCCGGCGGGGCGGGACGTAGGCGTAGATCAGACCGATGACGGCACCGACAGCCAGCCCACCGAGATGCCCCCATTTGTCGATGTTGCTGAACGAGAAGGTGATGGCGAGGTTGATCCCGAGCACGATGAGGATCTGCCGGGAGTCCACCCGCAGGCGGCGGGCGATGATGTAGTAGGCGGCAAAGAACGCGAAGATCGCGGTGGACGCGCCGACCGACACGGTGAACCCGTCACCGAGCACGTAACTCAGGGTGTTCCCACCGAGCGCCCCCGCCACGAACAGCGCGAGGTACCGAGCCCGCCCGAGGATCGCCTCGAGCTGAAACCCGAGCAGGTACAGCGCGTACATATTGAACAGGATGTGGAGCACGCCAGCGTGCAGGAAGGCCGCGGTCAGCAACCGATAGTACTGGTCGTCCGCCGCGATCCGGATTCCGATCATGGCGAAGTCGCCGGTGAAGCGGTTGAAGGTGCCGCGGCCGGTCAGCCCGGGCGCGCCCTGCAGGATGTAGGCGGCGACGCACAGGCCGATGAGGATCTGGGTGACCAGCCCCTGCCGGGCGACCTGAGCCGGGCCGCCGAGTGTGGTCCGCGTTCGGCGCTGCGGCGTGGAGCGGTCGCCCTCCTCCGGGCAGTGGAAGCCGACCGCCGCCGGGCGCATGCAGTCGGGGCAGATCGGCCGGCCGCAGCGCTGGCAGGAGACGTAGGTCTCCCGGTCCGGATGACGGTAGCAGTGCGGGATCATCGCGGCGCCGGGTGGCTGCGGCCGGCCGGCGGGAGGACCACCCGCGGGAAAACCGCCCGCGGGAAAACCGCCGGTGGGCGGCGGGGGACCGCCGGAACCGGAAGGTGGAGTCCACCCCGACCAGCCGGGCGCCGGGCCGACCGTGGGTCGCCACCCCGGCTCGGCCACCGGGTGGTCCGATCCAGCCGGGCGCTGCTCCGGGCCGCCCGGTTGGTCATCCGTGGGCGGTTCGACGGGCGGGTTCGCCGTCACCGCGCCGCCCCGGCAGCCGGCGTCGCCGCCGGAGGGGTACGGCTGACGTGACCACGTCCGGCCACCCGTACGCATGCGGTGGCCGACGACCGCGCACGCCGCGCAGCTGGAGCTCTCATGCGCCGTACTCCCGGGTTCGAGGCGGTGACCGGCCGGTCAGGCGGACCGGCGGTCGATCACGATCTCCTGGATGACGATGTCGGACTTCGGCCGGTCCTGCGCCCCGGTCGGCGCCTTGGCGATCGCATCCACCACGTCGGTTCCCCGCGTGACCTCACCGAAGATGGTGTGCTTGCGGTTGAGCCAGTCGGTGGGCGCGACCGTGACGAAAAACTGCGAGCCGTTGGTCCCCGGTCCGGCGTTCGCCATTGCGAGCAGGTACGGCCGGTTGAAGGTCAGGTCCGGATGGAACTCGTCGGCGAACCGGTAGCCCGGACCGCCTCGACCGGAGCCCAGCGGGTCACCGCCCTGGATCATGAAGTTTGGAATGACCCGATGAAAGATCGTTCCGCTGTACAGCGGCGTGCCGGTCTTCTTGGCACCGGTCTCCGGGTCCGTCCACTCCTGCGTGCCGGTCGCGAGGCCGACGAAGTTCCGCACCGTCTTGGGAGCGTGGTCGGGGAACAAGCGGATCTCGATGTCCCCCTGAGTCGTCCGCAGCGTCGCGTACAGCTCCTCGGCCATGAGCCTCTCTTCTCTTCAGATCGATCTCTGCGGGTGTCTGGTCAGCCGGCGTCCGGATGGGTCTCGATCGTATGCGCCGGGCGCCGCGGGGGAATTCCATCACCGAGGTTCGCACCGGGTACACCTTCCCAAGGGCACAGCCCAGACATGTCACCCAAGCATTAGTGGCACCCTACGGAGGGTTGACGCGTTGGAGAAGCCCGCCGACGGGGTACGGCACACTTCACAGATCTTGACCACACCGATACCTGGGCACACCACCAGTTCGATGGTCGGACGCCTCGACCATCGGCTCAACGAGAGGGCACCATGAGTACGATATTGAAGGACAGACTATTGAAGGACAGACTGTCACATGTCGCCGACACGGTGCCGGTTAGCGGGCTGTCCGACACCGCGAAGAGCGCCGCCGACCGCGCCGGCACGATCGCTCACAAGGCGGCGAGCAAGGCCGGGGGTACGGCCGGATCGGCCGCGTCGGCCACCAGGGATGTGGGCGCCAGCGTGGCGCACCGGATCTCCGACGCCTCCAGCACGGCCACCAAGACCGGTGCGTCGGCCCAGAAGGCGGCCGGGAAGGCCGCGGGCCGGGCCGTCGGCAAAGCCACCGCCGTGTCCGGTCGGACCGCCAGGCGGATCGAGAAGGCCCGGGCGCATGCCGAGCTCGCCGCCGAACGCGCCCGGGCCGCCGCCGAGCTGCGGGCGGAGAAGCATCGCTCCCGGCGCGCGGTGCAGCGCGAGGCCAAGGCGCGCCTGCAGGCCGACAAAGCCCAGGAGATCCTGGAAAAGCGGCTGGCGAAGGCCGAGTCCAAGATCGCGAGGGTGCACCGCCGTCGGCGGCGGGGGTTCCTCACGCTCGCCCTCGTCGGCGCGGGTGCGGCGGGGACCGCCGCGGTGCGGCGGTACCTGGCCCAGACGGAGGAAAGCCTGGCCACCACCGCCGAACCCGTGCCGCTTGACACCACCGCCAC
>NZ_CDXDOS010000071.1:0-14646 GCF_978021245.1 Frankia sp. CoBUL1 | reverse complement strand
CCACCCCGACCACGCCCCGATCCGGCTGCGTGCCGGCGCGGCCAGCCAGGCGGTCACCGTCACGCGGTGCCGAATGACCACCCGCGAGCAGCACGACCGTCAGAACCGCGGTCAAGGCCCCTGCCGCGGTGCAGAGGACGGGGCCGGCGCGACGCCGTCCCGCATGGTGCCGCCCGTGCTGTCGAAGCATCGAATCCTTCGGTGGTCGGACCCCCGACCGCATACCTGGATCGATCAAGGTTAGCCGGCCATAGCCAGAAATTGCCATAAGAAAAGGAATTGATCGTCCAATGTGATCTGGTCGTAACGTCGTGGAGACTACCGGCCCACGGATCTCCCGGCAGGATCCGGCGCCGCGGGGCACTGACGGACAACATCCCTGCGCTCCTCGCCCGCCCCCTCGGCGCTCCTCGCCCGCCCCGGACTACCGCGGCCCCTGGTCGGGGAGCCGGCCCGATCGCCGACGCAGCAGCTCGCCGGCGATCCCGGCGATGACGGAGATGACGATCACTACGAGCGCAATCCACACCGCCGCGTCCCGCAGCCCAGGAATGGCTGCCGCCGTATAACCCAGAAGGATCAATCCGGTCCCCCAGACGAGCGCCCCGAGCACGACCGCGATCAGAAAGCGGGACCATGACATCGCCACGGTCCCGGCGAGTACCGGCGCGAACGTCCTCGCCCACGGCACGAAGCGGGCCACAACCAGGGTGATCGGCCCGAACCGCCGGTAGAATTCCTCCGTACGGGCCAGCACCGTGGCGTGCCTGCGCTCCAGGTACGGCCGGCCGAGACGATGCCCGGTGTAGTAGCCCGCCGCCGCCCCGACGGTGGCTGCCGCCGCGACCCCGATCGCGAGGACCGCGACGGACACGTTCGACGCCGCGTCCGCCGCCATCAGCCCGGCCGCGAAGAGAATGGTGTCACCCGGAAGCCAGAACCCGATCAGGATCCCGCTCTCGACGAAGATGACCGCGAAGAGGACGACGTACAGCGTCATCCCGGACAGGCTGCCGACGTCCACTCGACCAGTGTGCCGGCCCTTGGTCGGCACCCGCCGACCAAGTCGGCGGGGACCACATCGCGCGGATCCGCACCGCGCCGGCGACGTCAGCCGCATCCGATCCCGGGACGGGGCAAGGCGTCATACCCTTCGCCCATCAGGAGTCCACGGCGGGCTTCGGCCCGATCCGGCTGCCCTGCACCGCGGGTGCATGGCTGATCGGCGCCCCTACAGGTTCGTAAGGAGCCCCACCGATGCCCATCGCCACGCCAGACGTATACGCCGAGATGCTCGACCGGGCGAAGGCCCAGTCCTTCGCCTACCCCGCGATCAACGTGACCTCGTCGCAGTCCCTGAACGCCGCGCTGCGGGGCTTCACCGAAGCCGGCAGTGACGGCATCGTGCAGGTGTCCACCGGCGGTGCCGAGTACCTGTCCGGCTCGACGGTGAAGAACATGGTCCTCGGCGCGGAGGCACTGGCCGAGTTCGCCCACCACGTCGCGGAGGCGTATCCGGTCAACATCGCCCTGCACACCGACCACTGCCCGGCCGACAAGCTTGACACCTACATCCGTCCCTTGATCGCGATCTCGAAGAATCGGGTGGCCCAGGGGCGCGAGCCGCTCTTCCAGTCGCACATGTGGGACGGCTCGGCGGTCCCCCTCGAGGAGAACCTCAAGATCGCCGAAGAACTACTCGCGGACGCCGCCGCCGCAAAGATTGTTCTCGAGGTCGAGATCGGGGTCGTCGGCGGCGAGGAGGACGGCGTCGTCGGCGCGATCGACGAGAAGCTCTACACGACGCCGGAGGACATGTGGCGGACGGCCGAGGTGCTCGGCACCGGCGCGAAGGGGCGCTACCTGCTCGCCGCCACCTTCGGCAACGTGCACGGTGTGTACAAGCCCGGAAACGTCAAGCTACGCCCGACGATTCTGCACGAAGGACAGGAGTACGTCGCCAGGAAGCTCGGGCTGCCAGCCGGCGCGAAGCCGTTCAACCTCGTCTTTCACGGCGGTAGCGGGTCGGCTCTCACCGAAATCCGCGAGACCCTCGACTACGGGGTGGTCAAGATGAACGTGGACACGGACACCCAGTACGCATTCACCCGCCCCATCGTGGACCACGTGTTCAAAAACTATGACGGCGTTCTCAAGGTGGACGGTGAGGTCGGCGTGAAGAAGGCGTACGACCCGCGTACCTACGGAAAGCTCGCGGAGAGCAGCATGGCGGCCCGCGTCGCCCAGGCGTGTGAGGACCTCCGTTCCGCCGGCACCAGCCTCGGGCGGGCATAGTCCGGCCCAGGAGCGCACGCCGGCTGGCGGGATCGGTTCGTCGGATACCGGCCGGCCTGTCCGCCGGCTGGCGGACAGGCGGACAGATAGCCACCGGCCGCGAAACCAGGCAACCGAGCAACCGCCGCCGCTCGTCCGAGGACATTCTCCGGGCCCCTCGGTCCGACCCTCTCCATCATTTCCGGCGGACGGAACGACCGGCACGCGGCGGACATCCGACCCGCCCCGGTCCGATGCACGACCCGCCGATTTCCCGTACTATGCCGGCCCGCACGGTCCCCCGGTCGCTCCGACGGCTGGGGGACCACTGTTTAGCGGGCGCGGCATCCCGCTCCTCGCGTAACGCCGCCCCCGCCGGCAACCAGCAGGTTTCGGCCAAATGAGCGGACACGCACCGGACCTTCGGTAACCGTTCACCTACCGCCCCGCCCCCACGGAACCCCTTCGCCCACTGCGGTGGCCCGACAGGCGCTTTTTACAGTAGGTGTCCGATTGAATCCGCCGTGTGCAAAAATCACAACGCTGTAAGTTACCGCCCGATTTCCGTTGTTTTTCTCACAAAAACAGGCTTCAATGGACGAAGTGTAGTATCAGGCCGATCACTCGCGTCGATCTCGTAGCAGGGCCGTCACGCCTTTGTCGACATGTCACACATCTGGCCTGATGTGGGACTCTCCGCTCATCGTCGACCATCGGCAAACAGGGTGACCGGCCGAGCACAAATGCCTCCGCACGCCGTACCGCCAGGTTGATGAGCGGGCGCGCACGCGCGATACCAGGCCGCCAGTTCCTACTCAAGCAGGCGCGCCGAGTGTGCTCTTTTTCACGCACCCTATTCAATGCTTGGCGACTCGCCGGGCGGCGTGGTTATGGTTTTCGCCGTGCCCGGCAACAACGTCGGGCATTCGTCGGGCGGCACGCCGAATCCTGCCCCTGGCCGACGATTTCTCGAACCGGGCGGCAGGAACGGGGGACCCATCTCCGAGTATCGAAAGGATTCGATGCTCTCGGGGTGAAGCCATGTGCGACGACCACACGGAAAGGTATTTCCGGTGCGGCTTCCGTCTCCAGGGATCCCTGGCACGGCCGGGCAGTTCCCAGCCCGAATCCGACAGCTCACCTCGCAGGCGTGGGGAAGGACCACAAGACATGTCCGACGCACGTATCAGTGGCCGACAATGCCGCGCCGGTACCCGCAGCCGGGCCCGGGCTCTCGTGGTCGCGCCAGTACTCGCGGCGGCGGTGGGCGGCACCTTCGCGCTCAGCCAGCCGGCCGATGCGGCCACCACCTGGACGGGCCTGCGGCAGTGCGAGTCCGGCGGTGACTACACGACCAACACCGGCAACGCGTACTACGGCGCTTACCAGTTCTCCGCCAGCACTTGGCACAGCCTCGGCTACGGCGGTCTGCCGCACCAGGCTCCCCCGGCCGTCCAGGACGAGGCCGCACTCAAGCTCGCCCGGAGGTCCGGCTTCGGCCAGTGGCCGGCCTGTGGCCGCGGGATGGGCGCCGACCAGCTCGCGGGCGGCTCGTCGAGCTCCTCGGGCCAGGCCTCGCGCACGACGGAACGCCGCGAGCTGACGGTCAGTCCCATCTCCATGAGCACTCCTGTATTCACCCGTAACCTGACGACCGCACTGGCCAGGCAGGTACGTGACGACGTGCGGGCCTGGCAGGCCCGCGTCAACCATCTGGGCTATCCGCTCACGATCGACGGCCGCTACGGACCACGCTCCGCCGCAGTCGCCCGCGCCCTGCAGGCCGCCAAGGGACTCGCCGTCGACGGCATCGTCGGCCCGGCGACCTGGCGGGCCACCTTCCGCTGATCCGCTGATCCTCTCCATCAGCTCCATCAGCTGATCCATTCGCTCCGCTCCCGTGGCGGAGGGACGACCGCCGCGGGAACCGGACATCCCACCCCGGCGACACCGGTCAGGGGATCTCACCTCGACGACGGGCTGGCCCGACCGGCCTCCGGACGATCTCCGGTTGACGGCCCGTACGGGCCGGCCCGTACAACCCACCACCAGCATCACCCGGACCGCACCCTGACATCACCCGGACCGCACCCTGACCGGCCTCCGGCAGGGCCGATCCTCGGCGGGGCCGATCTTCGGCAAGGCCGACGAGGAACAGCAGGACCAGCGAGCCACCTGCGGAACCTGTATGGAAGTGGCACGATTCGCGCGATCCTCACTGGTTACTCCGGACCACCCCGGTTTGCGCTCCATGAGCGGTTCTCGCTAGAGTGCCTCTCACTCGCCTCGTCGGCGAGGCCGCCCGGACGGACGCCGAGTCCTGCCCCCGTACGAGCGGCCGGAACGAACATCGACCGCAGCGGGCAGGAGTGGGGGACCCACATTTCGGGCGCCGCAAGCGGCGTCCTTGGGGTAAAGCCGGTGCGTCCCGGCCCATGGTGGAGAGCGGTTCCCACCCGGGGTCGGATCCTCCGGCCGGGCCATCCCAGCCCGCACCCGACAGCTCACCCCGCAGGCGACGGGATTGGACTGACATGCCCTCTGGGCGTCGTGGCGGCAGACATCGAGCACCGCAGGCCCCATCGCCCGCCGGTCGCATCCTGCGCACCACCGGCGCGGTCACGGCCATCGTCGGCAGCGGCCTCGCGGTCACCGCGGCTCCGGCGGGCGCGGCCACCTCCGACGACTTCGCCAAGCTCCGCCAATGCGAGTCCGGCGGCAACTACGCGGTCAACACCGGCAACGGCTTCTCCGGTGCCTACCAGTTCGACGACCAGACCTGGCACGGGCTCGGGTACTCCGGCCGCCCGTACCAGGCATCGCCCGCCACGCAGGACGAGGCGGCCGCGAAGCTCTACAACCAGCGGGGCTGGCAGCCATGGCCGTCCTGCTCGGTCAAGATGGGCCTGACCAACAACGGCCCGGCCAGTGTCCCGGGCGGCTCCGGTGACGTCATCCAGCAGGCCATCACCCCGGTGGAACCCCCCATAACGCTGGACCGGGCCCGCCGGGAGATGGGGGACGGCTCGTTCAGGGGCACGGTCCTCGACGCGTCCCTCAGCGACGACGTTCGCCCGGACGCCTTCGTCTGGCAGGACAGGATGCGTCAGAAGGGCTTCGTACTCACCGTCGACGGCAAGTTCGGACCGCAGTCGCAGGGCATCGCCGCGCTGTACTCGTACCTCACCCGGGTGAGCGACGGTCAACCCGGGGTCGTCGGCCAGAATCTGTGGAACGTCAGCGTCAGGGCCTGACCGACCGGTCACCGTGCGCGCAGGGCAAGCGCGTCCGGGGTGACCTCCATGACGTGTGCGGCCGGTCGTCGGGCAGGATGCACTCATGATGACGCCGTCCACCTCGGGAAAGCCCAACCTGCTCTCCGGTCCGCCGCCGACGCTCCTGCCCTCCGACGCGGCCGCGACCGATGCGCTGGTCGCCGGTGATCCGCCGGATGCCGTCGCCGCCCGGCTGTCCGCGTTCAGCGTGCCTTGGGCCGCGCTCGCCGAGCTCGCGCTCACCGGCGGACGACCCGTCGAGGCCTATGCCTACGCCCGCACGGGCTATCACCGCGGCCTCGACGCCCTGCGCCGCTCGGGCTGGAAGGGCAACGGGCCGATCCCCTGGTCACACGAACCCAACCGCGGGTTCCTGCGTTCGCTCGCCGCTCTCGGTCGGGCGGCCGCGGCCATCGGGGAGGCCGAGGAGGCCACCCGCTGCCGGATGTTCCTGGCCGACAGCGATCCCGTCGCTGCCAGTGAGCTCGGCTTCACCTGACAGTGAGTTCATCAGGCCGTGTCGGTGGTGGAGACCAGCGAGGATGCCGCAGCCGGCCCCACGACCCCGTCATCCCTAGTAACCTCGCCCGGTGCCTGCTCTTGTCCTCATCGGTGCCCAGTGGGGCGACGAGGGAAAAGGAAAGGCGACCGACCTCCTGGGCGGCGCCGTCGATTACGTCGTCCGCTACCAGGGTGGCAACAACGCCGGCCACACCGTGGTCATCGGGGCGGAGAGTTACGCGCTCCACCTGATTCCCAGTGGCATGCTGCGGGCCGACTGCGTTCCCGTGATCGGCAACGGGGTCGTCATCGACCCGGGCGTGCTGCTGGCCGAGATGGACGGGCTCACCGCCCGCGGCATCGACGTCTCCCGGCTCCTGATCAGCGCGAACGCCCATCTGATCATGCCCCATCACCGGGCGCTGGACCGGGTCATCGAGCGCTACCTGGGCAAGGCGCGGATCGGTACCACCGGTCGCGGCATCGGTCCCACCTACGGCGACAAGGTTGCCCGTACGGGCATCAGAGTGCAGGATCTCCTCGACCCGGGCATCTTCCACAAGAAGCTCGAACTGGTGCTACGGGAGAAGAACCAGATCCTGGCCAAGGTCTACAACCGGCGCCGGATCGAGCTCGACGAGGTGGTCGAGGAGTACGCCGACTACGCGAAACGCCTGCAACCCCACATCGCCGACACCGGTCTGATCCTCGACCGGGCGCTGCGCGCGGGCAAGGTCGTGCTGCTCGAAGGCTCCCAGGGCACCCTCCTCGACGTCGACCACGGCACCTACCCGTTCGTCACCTCATCGAACCCGACCGCCGGCTACGCGGCCACCGGCGCCGGCATCGGCCCGACGAGGATCAGTCGGGTGATCGGCATCATCAAGGCCTACACGACCCGGGTCGGCGCCGGCCCCTTCCCCACCGAGCTGGACGACAAGGTCGGAGAGGAGCTGCGCCGCATCGGCGGGGAGTTCGGCGTGACGACCGGCCGGGCGCGGCGCACCGGCTGGTTCGACGCCGTAATCGCCCGCTACGCGGTGCGGGTCAACGGCCTGACCGACCTTTTCCTCACCAAACTGGACGTCCTGTCGGGCTTCGACCGGGTGCCCATCTGCGTCGGCTACGACATCGGCGGCGAACGGGTTGACGAGATGCCCATGACCCAGACCGAGTTCCACCACGCCAAGCCGATCTACACCGACCTGCCCGGCTGGCACGAGGACATCTCCGACGTCCGGTCGTTCGCCGACCTGCCCGGCGCCGCGAAGGACTACATCAGGGCGTTGGAGGAGTTCTCCGGCGCCCCGGTGTCGGCGGTCGGCGTCGGTCCCGGGCGGGACCAGACGCTCGTCATCAATGACCTGGTCTGAAACGACTGGTCCGGAACGGACCTGATCTGATCCCGCCCGGCGCGGGCCGAGATCCGGTCGGTTCCGGTTGCACCCGGAAGCATTACCATCGACGCTTGGGCAGTCACGCAAAGCAATGACGTCCGGGGGTGGTGGCGGTGGCCGTTGTCAGGTCCCGGCCGTCGGATGACGATCCTTCCATCCCCGGGCAGACACCGCTGTCGCTGCCGGAACCGGCCGAAGCCCCGCAACCGGCCCGTTGGCCACCGGCCGTGAGACGCGGTTACCTGCACCCGACCGACTCCGACGCCTGGCCGGTCGGGTTCTCCCCCACCGGCGAGGCTCTGCCGCAGACCCTGACCGACGTGCTGCTGCGGGGCAGCCACGCCATCCGGAGCTCGAAGCGGGCCGAGGCACAGCGGCTCGAACGCGCCGCGGCCGTCGCCAGTCACGTCGACACCCAGATCCGTGACTTCCTGGACTTCTGCGCGGCCGAACACCTGGTACCACCGGTCACGGTGCGGGCGACCCGCACCACGCCGCACCGCGCACCGGTGCGGTACCGTGCCGGGCGGCCGCTGCCCGCGCTGGACCTGAGCGAGGGCGGGGCGCCACGGGCGGTTACGGACCCGGCGGCCCGGGCCGACCCGGCGGATCGGGCGGATCGGGCGGACGCGGGTGAGGCTGCCGTCGACCCCGGTCGCCGCCGGCGTTGGCCGGGACGGCGGGAACGGCTACAGGCGTGGCCACTGCTGTACTGGCGCTGCGAGAACTTCCCGGCTGCGGGGCGGTCGCTGCACCTGTTCGTCGAACCGGGTGGGCGCGCCTTCGAGGGCCGCGACGATCCCGCCCCGCTGACCGTGCTCGGCCGGGAGGTCCGGGTCTGGCCGGTCGACGCCGCCGCCATCGTCGCGGGCATGGCCGAGGTGGACGCACGCCGCTGCGCGCTGCACCTGGTGCACGGCATGGCCCACCTGCTCTGGCGGTCGGGTGTCGGGCTGTAGTCGCTCAGCGCGGATCGTCCCAGATGATCGGCCGGGAGTCACCGGCACCGACCGGGCACGACGCACACGATGATCAACACACCCGCTACTGTGGAACCGTGACCCGACCGAACTGCGACGACGCGATGCCCCAGGCGGGGTTCGCCGGTTCGCGATGGCACCCGCGCCCGGTCCGGATCTCCGTCCCGGCGCCGCGCGCCAGGGACAACCGGTGACGGCCGCCACCGACCCTCGCGTCCCCCGCGCACGGCCGTGGCGGCGACGCGGCCCGCTCCGCCGGCGTTACCGGGAATTCGCCGCCGCGCACCGGGCCGCTGCTTGCGTCGCGAGGTGAACTGATGAAGATTCTTGTTGTCGGCTCCGGCGGCCGTGAACACGCGCTGTGCCGGGCGCTCGCCCGCGATCCCCGGGTCGGCTCGCTGGTCTGCGCGCCCGGAAACGCCGGAACCGCCGAGCTCGCCGAGCCCCGCCCGCTCGACGTCGCCGACCCGGACGCCGTCGCCGACCTTGCTGAGGCGGTCGGCGCGGACCTCACCGTCGTCGGTCCGGAGATGCCGTTGGTAGCCGGGGCCGCCGACGAGATACGCGCCCGCGGTCTCGCGGTCTTCGGCCCGAGCGCGGCCGCGGCCCGGCTGGAGGGCAGCAAGGCGTTCGCCAAGGAGGTCATGCGCGCCGCCGGGGTGCCCACGGCGGCCTCTCGCGACCACACCGAGATCGAGCCCGCCTTGGCCGACCTGGACGTCTTCGGCCCGCCGTACGTGGTGAAGTACGACGGGCTCGCCGCCGGCAAGGGCGTCACGGTGACCGAAGATCGCGACGCGGCCGTCGCCGCGGTCCGCGCGAGCCTGCGCGGACCGGACGACCGGGTTGTTCTCGAGGAGTACCTCGACGGGCCCGAGGTCTCCCTGTTCGCCGTGGTGACCGAGTCCGGCGCGGTCCTCCCGATGCTGCCGGCGCAGGATCACAAACGGGTCGGCGACGGCGACACCGGCCCGAACACCGGGGGGATGGGCGCGTACACCCCGCTGCCCTGGGCCTCGCACGGCCTGCCGGCGGAGATCGTCGCCACGGTGATCCGGCCGACGGTGGCCGAGATGGCCCGGCGCGGCACCCCGTTCACCGGTCTGCTCTACGCCGGGCTCGCGCTGACCACCCGCGGGCCGCGGGTGGTGGAGTTCAACGTGCGCTTCGGTGACCCCGAGGTGCAGGCCATCCTCGCCCTGCTCACGACGCCGTTGACGGACGTGCTCTCCGGCCGGCGGGCACCGGTGTGGCGCTCCGGCGCGGCGATCAGCGTCGTCGTCGCCGCGCACGGCTATCCGGTGGCCCCCAGGCTCGGCGACCCGATCCGCGGGCTCGCCGCCGCCGGCGCGCTGGCCGGCGTCGACATCCTGCATGCCGGTACCCGTAGGGAGCCGGATGGCCGGATCGTCTCGGCCGGCGGCCGTGTGCTGTCCGTCACGGCCATCGGCTCCAACCTGGAGTCCGCGCGAGGATCGGCCTACGAGGCCGTCAGCCGCATCTCGCTGCCCGGCGCCCATTACCGCACCGACATCGGAGATCCGTCCCGGATGCGCCACGCGGCCGACGTCCGTCGAACGGACATCGCGTCCGGCGAGGATCCCGCAGGACATAGAAAGAAGGAGTAGACCGTGTCGCAGAGCACCCCCGGGCCGGATCATCCCCAGGTGGCGATCGTCTTCGGATCACCGTCGGACACCCAGACCATGAGCAAGGCCGGCGCCACTCTGGAACGCTTCGGTGTGCCCTACGAGCAGGTGTCGCTGTCGGCGCACCGCGCGCCGCGCACCCTCGCCGACTACGTGGGTCAGCTACGGGCCCGCGACATCTCGGTGGTCATCGCCGGGGCAGGCCTGGCCGCCGCGCTGCCCGGCACCATTGCGGCCCTCACCACGCTGCCGGTAATCGGCGTGCCGATCTCCGGCGGGGCGCTGGACGGCATGGACTCGCTGCTCGCCATCGCGCAGATGCCGCCGGGCGTCCCGGTCGCGACCGTGGGTCTGAACAACTCGACGAACGCGGCGATCCTGGCGATCCAGATCCTGGCGCTGGCCGATCCCGATCTGGGGCTGAAGCTGGCCGCGTTCAAGGACGAGTTCGAGCAGGCCGCGGCGGACGGGCTGAGCGCGGCGGCTGCGGCCGGCAGCCAGCCATGATCGGCCGGTACACCCTGGCGGAGATGGGCCGGGTGTGGTCGGAGGCGCACAAGTACGAGCTGTGGTGTCGCGTCGAGGTGCTGGTCATGGAGGCGCACGCCGCCGCGGGCCGCATCCCCGCCGATTCCATCGAGCCGGTCCGGGCCGCCCCCGCTCCGACGCCCGAAGCCGTCGCCGAGGTGGAGGCCGTCACCCAGCATGACGTCATCGCCTTCCTGACCGCCTGGGCCGACCGCACCGAACCCCGGTCCGCCGCCGCCTACGTGCACTTCGGCATGACCTCCTCCGACCTGCTCGACACGGCGCTCGCGCTGCAGCTGGTCGAGTCGACCGACCTGCTGCTCGCCCGGGCGGACACTCTCGTCGCCGCGCTGCGCGACCTCGGTCTGGCCCACCGGAACACCCTGCGGGTCGGCCGGACGCACGGCATCCACGGCGAGCCGACGGTGTTCGGGCACCGCGTCGCGGACCTGGCGTTCGGGCTCGCCCGCTGCCGCGACCGGCTGCGCGCGGCCCGCGCGGACGTGGCCGTCGCCAAGATCTCCGGCGCGGTCGGGACGTACTCCAACATCGACCCCGACGTCGAGGCCTACGTGGCCGACAAGCTGGGCCTCACCGCGGCCCCGGTGGCCACCCAGGTCGTGCTGCGCGACGGCATCGCCTCCTGGGTCGCGGCGCTGGCCGGGCTCGCGACCGTCTGCGAGGCGGTCGCCCTGGAGGTCCGGCACGGCCAGCGCACGGAGGTCCGGGAGCTGTCCGAGCCGTTCGGCTCCGGGCAGAAGGGCTCCTCCGCGATGCCCCACAAGAAGAACCCGATCATGTCGGAGCGCATCGCCGGGCTCGCCCGGATCGTCCGGGCGCAGTACGTCCCGGTGCTGGAGGGCGTGCCGCTGTGGCACGAGCGCGACATCTCCCACTCCTCCACCGAGCGCATCGCGCTGCCGGATGCCGCCACCGGCGTCGACTACCTGCTGCACCTGACGACCCGGCTGGTCACCGGGCTGGTCGTGGACACCGCACGGATGCGGGCGAACCTCGATGCCACGGGCGGGCTGGTCTACACCTCGGCGGTGCTGCTCGAACTCGTCGAGACGGGGCTGTCCCGCGAGGACGCCTACGCCGTCACCCAGGCGGCGGCGATGGAGACCTGGCAGACCGGCGTGCCGTTCCGGGAAACGCTGCGCAAGCACGCCGGCGACCGCGGCCTGCCCCTGGACGAGGCCAGGCTCAACGAGGTGAGCCGGCCCGAGCGCTACACCGAGCGCCTCGGCTCGGTCTTCGACGCCCTGGCGGCCCTCACCTGACCCGCACCCCCGCACCTGACCCGCCGCGCAGCCGCGCAGGCATGGCGCGGTGCCCCGGCCGGCAGGTGCTGTTGTTCTCCCTGGGTACGGTCTGTCTATGCCGCTTACACATGAGGAGTTCGCCGGACTCACCCACCTGGGTTCGGGCAAGGTCCGGGAGCTGTTCGCGGTCGGGGACGACGCCGTGCTGCTGGTCGCCAGCGACCGCATCTCGGCGTTCGACGTGGTCCTACCGACCGAGATTCCCGACAAGGGAGCCGTTCTCACCGGGCTTTCGCTGTGGTGGTTCGACCAGCTCGCCGACCTGGTCCCGTCCCACGTCGTCAGTTCGAACGTCGACGAGTACCCCGCCGAGCTCACTCCGTACACGGAGCAGCTGCGTGGCCGGTCGATGCTGTGCCGACGCCTGAACATGGTGCAGATCGAGTGCGTCGCCCGTGGTTATCTGACCGGCAGCGGGCTGAAGGACTACCAGCGCACCGGCGCGGTCAGCGGGCATCCCCTACCCACCGGGCTGGTGGACGGCAGCAAGCTGCCGGCACCGATCTACACGCCGTCCACGAAGGCGCCGATCGGTGAGCACGACGAGAACATCAGTCGGGCCGACGCGGCCGGCCGGATCGGCACCGAGCTCGCCGCCGAGCTCGAGCGGCTGACCCTGCAGATCTTCGGCCGGGCCAGTGTCCTCGCAGCCGAGCGCGGCATCCTGCTCGCTGACACCAAGTTCGAGTTCGGTCATGACACCCAGGGCACGCTGCGGCTCGCCGACGAGGTCCTGACCCCGGACTCGTCCCGGTTCTGGCCGGAGGACACCTGGCGGCCCGGGGCCTCCCAGCCGTCCTTCGACAAGCAGTACATCCGTGACTATCTGACGAGTACCGGCTGGGACAGGACCGCGCCGGGGCCGGAGCTGCCCGCGGACGTTGTCGAGGCGACCCGGGCCCGTTACGTGGAGGCCTACGAGCGACTGACCGGTATCTCCTTCAAGGACTACCTGTCCACCGTCTGACCGCGCTCGCATCGCGAACAGCACGAGAAGTTATGTTCTGGATACTATAAGTTCATCTTAAGTTCTCTCCTAGAAGATCGAGATATCGAGAGAGGTGAGCTGCCATGGCCACGAAGACGGACCCTCCGCCACGGGCACGGACACAGCCGCACCGGGAGGACACGGACACCTCTGCCCCTGCGCGGGACCAGCGGCAGCCGGCCGCGCCCACGGGCCCCGAGCGATCGTCTGGCACACGCACCTTCACGGTCCGGGCACCGCTACTCACGTCGCGGTTCGAGGTTGGACGAGGTACGAGCATGCAGTGGCCGTCACTGGGCAAGAGCGCCTACTACCTGGGACTCGGCGGGCTCGCCGCGGCCTCAATCATCGAATGGCCGGTCGCGGCGGCGATCGCCGCCGGCACCTACGTCGCGCAGCACACCCGCCCAGGAGCCCCCACGCCCTCCTCCCCCCAGGGGGCCGAGGCCCCTGAGCGGGCTGAGCCCGCGCACGCCGGGAGCTGAACTCCGGCGGACTCGCCGCCCCCACGAAGTGGGGCATAACGTCATAAAGCAACAAATTGCACCTTCCGGCGTGAGCAGAGGGCTTCGTTCGGGACGATCGCCCGAACGAAGCCCAGCTCACAGGGGAGGGCGGCAACCATTGCAGCCGAGTTACAGTTGCCAACGACGTCCGGTACCCCATCCGAGGACTGGAACGGATCATGACTACTGTTTTCTCCACCACGCCCGGCCGCCCATCGACGGAATCCCGCGATCAGGCGGCCACCGCCACGGTCCCCTCCGCAAGGAGCATTGCCCCCTCCGCCCGGCCCAGCACGCTCCCCGGCTCGTCCCGTCCCGTCCTGGCCAGAGACCGGGCCGAGCTGCGCGCCGCGCTCGCCGCGCTCGACCGGCAGGCCAACATCGCCCGGCGGGATGAGGCCGGTCTGCCCGCGCCGGACGGCGCGCCCACTCGGGCGGCAGCCGGGCAGCCGCGCCCGACCAGAGCCGTCGTCATGACAATGGGAGCGCTGCACGAGGGCCACGCCTCGCTGCTGCGCGTCGCCCGGGCCCAAGCGGACCAGGTGGTTGCCACGATCTACGTTAATCCGCTGCAGTTCGGCGCGGGTGAGGATCTCGACCGGTACCCGCGCACCCTGGCCGCCGATCTCGACGTGTGCGCGGGGGAAGGAGTCGATCTCGTCTTCGCCCCCGGGGTGATCCACGACCCGCCGCCGCTCGTCCGGTTGCAGGCCGGGCCGCTCGGTGAGCTGCTTGAAGGCGCCGCCCGTCCGGGCCATTTCGATGGGATGCTGACCCTGGTGGGGACCATGCTCCACCTGGTCCGTCCGGACCTGGCGTTCTTCGGGTGCAAGGACGCCCAGCAGCTGGTCTGCATCCGCCGGATGGTCGCGGACCTCGCCTTCGACGTCACCGTGATCGGTGTGGAGACCGTGCGCGAGCCCGACGGCCTCGCGATGTCGAGCCGGAACGTCTACCTGACCCCCGACCAGCGGCGCAGCGCGCTCGCACTGTCCCGAGCGCTCGCCGCCGGGGCACGGGCCCAGGCGGGCGGGCGGGACGCCGTGCTCGCGACCGCGCGGGAGGTCCTGGCCGCCGCGGACGGGGTGGACGTGGACTACCTCGCCCTGGCCAGCCCCGACGATCTACGTCCGGTCCGGAGCGGTCCCGCTCTGCTACTCGTCGCAGCCCGGGTGGGCACCACCCGCCTGATCGACAACATCGATCTCGTCCTGCCTCCGGAA
>NZ_CDXDOS010000070.1:0-14775 GCF_978021245.1 Frankia sp. CoBUL1 | reverse complement strand
CCCCCTCCAGCCGGGACCCGGGTACCGGCTCGGGTACGGGCTCGGCTACCGGCCACGCGGCCGTGCGGGCGGGCCGGCTCCGAGACGGCGGCAGCGTCGCCGGCATCCGGCCCATCGACTTCAGGGCTCCCCCACCGGCCCTGTCCCGGCGGGTCCGCTCGTGGCCGGCCGGAGGCAGCGCCCGGTGACATCCGGTCCGGGGCGCGCCGGGGTTCCCCGGCGGTCCGTGGGCCGTCGTCCCTGATCGCGTGCTGGTACCCGGTGAAGCTGACCTCGTCCAGTAGCCCGGAACCCGGCCGAAGTCCGGAACCCGGCCGACCGCCTCCCCGGGAGAAGCCGTCCGGGTCCGGAAGAGATCCCCGGTCCAGCCCGGACGGCACGCGCGGGTCCGGGGGAGACGAGGAATACGCGGGTCGGTGCCGGGGGGCATCGACCCCACCCGGCGGGGAGACACCCGCGCCGCGTGGGTCGGGCCAACCGCCGCGATGGGCGGGCCGCTGCGCCGGCTCGGGCCGCTCCCCGGGCGGGACTGGCCCGCCCGGGGACCGCCAGGCCGAGGCCGGCCGATCAACCTGCGCGGGCGTCACTGTATGAGATTGTACGATATCGTACGGTATGGGATCGTCCCCGTACGCCGGTCCGTCGAACGTCGGCGCGGCGGCTCGCGACGAGTGGCGGGGCTCGGGCCTCCTGGCGGATCTCGTCGCCAGCGTGCTGAACGCGACGATCCGGCCCTCGGACGGCTGGCGGCGCCGGGGCGCGGCGGTTCCCTCAGCTGCCGGACCCGACCGGGGAGCGGCCCGAGCCGCGTTGGCAGGGAGGTCACGCACGGGGTCCGAGAAGTTCCGCGCCGGGTCGTGAACCGGACCGGCGGGCGGGCCGGGATCGGCGCCATCGCCCACCCGACCATGGTCCACCCGACCATGGTTCAGTCGCGGCTGCGCGCGCGTGCCACCGTGCGAGTTCCTGCCCTCAGCGACCATCACCCGCCCCTTCCCGCCCCCGGCGCCTGGGCGCCACGTCACCGCACCATCCACCGACGACGCGAACAACGCCGACAATCACCACCCTACGGAGGTGACCCGGGACAACCCCGACACCGACCACGGTCATATATCGCAATCTACCCCAGAGTAGTCCTGCCAACACGAATCAGAACAGTCGGCCCATCGGTTATCACATCACTTTTCGGTGTTCCATCAGGACATTCCGCCCGGAGCCGGGCCGGGCCGGGCTAACGCTTCTTGACCCGGCACACCCGTTCGAGGATGAGGCCCCCGGTCAACAGCACCATCGCCGCAGCCAACCCGAGACCCGCGGTGAGCGCGTCGCCGCCCGCGGTCGGGAACTCCCCCGTGCGGGGCATGGTGTAGCCGAACACACCCGCCCAGATGCCGGCAAGCGCCGCTCCGACGACGGAGCTCGCCTTGGCCAACGCGGCGAGCCGGGCGACGGTGAGCGGGAGGATCGGCCGCGTTCCCCGCCGCCCCTCCAGCCGGCGACGGGTCAGGGATGCGACCTGGAGCTCGATGGCACCGATCATGAGAACCGACACCGACGCTGTTCGCGGCAGCGTGGGAATCGATCGGTACGCCCACCACAGCAGCAGGTACCCGAGTACCCCGAACGCCACCGCGACCGCGATGAGATCACGCGCCCGGGTCGGTCTCACCTGGCCGCCTCTTCGGCGTCACTGCCGTCGACGGCGGGATCGGTGACGGCACCGGCCCCCGGATCCGCCTCGACCACGGGATCCGGCAGCGACCACGGGGTCCGGCGCAGACCGGCCGGGTGCTTCCCCGCGGCCATCCGGGCGACCAGATCGGCGACCCGCCCGTGCCCGGGCAGCGTCGCCTCGGGATCAACGTCCAGCCAGGGCACGCAGACGAAGGCCCGCAGATGTGCTCGGGGATGCGGCACGAGGATCTCGGGGTCATCACTGCGCAGGTCACCGATCGCGATGACATCGACGTCGAGCGTTCGCGGGCCCCACCGGACGGCCCGGACCCGCGCGGCCCGTTCCTCCACCTCGCGGACGACCTCGAGCAGATCACGCGGGGGTGCCGGGCGCACCAGGACGACGGCGTTCAGGTAGTCGTCCTGCTCGGGTCCACCGACGGGTGCCGTCTCGTACACCGGTGAGCCGGCGAGCACCCCCAGCGCGCGGTCGAGCCGGTGGACGGCGGCGGACAGCCGGCCCAGACGATCGCCGAGGTTGGACCCGAGCGACAGCACCGCATGGTCCGGCCGGGTCATCATCCGGTCACCCGCCATCGGTGGCGACCCCCGCAGCCGCGTCCGGCGCGGTCACCGACTCGCCGCCGTCGACCCGGTTGCGGACGATCGTCACCGCGACATCGGCGAACGGAAGCGCGATCGGGGCCGCGGGCTTGTGGACAGTCACCTCGGCCCGCATCACCCGACCGTCCCGCAGACAGGCGCGGACGAGTCGATCGGCGAGGGTCTCAATCAGATTCACGGGTTCTCCGGTGACGATCCCGGCAAGGGTCTCGGCAAGCTCGCCGTAGTGCACGGTGCGGGTCACGTCGTCGTGGAACGCCGCCGAAGAGAGGTCGAGCCACAGCGTGGCATCGACGACGAACTCCTGGCCAAGATCCCGTTCCGCCGCCAGAACCCCGTGGTAGCCGCGAGCCCGCAGCCCCGACAGGGTGATCCGGTCGAGCGACGTGGCCCTCGATTGGGAGGCGACCTCCGCTGCGGAGCCCGTCACCGCGGAGCCCACGGAACCTCCCGATCTTCCACGCGGCCGGGATCCACGGCCCGGCCGGGATCGGCCTCGGGTCCGTCCCCGCGCCGGTCACTATCGTCCCGCCAGGCGCGCACGACCCGCACGGCGTCGGCGGCCGGCCGGACGGCGTGCACCCGCACGCCCCACACCCCGGCCGCGGCCAGCAACGCGGTGGTCGCCTGGGTGGCGTCGTCCCGGTCGGCAACCGGCCGGGACGGGCCGTTCGCGTCCGCCAGTACCGAGCCGAGAAACGACTTGCGGGACGTGCCGACGAGCAGCGGCCGGCCGAGCGTGACGAAGGCGTCGATGTGGCGCAGAAGCGTCCAGTTGTGCCGGGCGGTCTTGGCGAAGCCGATGCCGGGGTCGAGGATGACCCGATCCTCGGCGATCCCGGCGGCCAGCACGGCCCCGAGCCGGTCCACGAGCTCCGCGACCACCTCCGCGACCACGTCGCGGTACACCGCCCGGGACGCCATGTCCGCACTGGTCCCCCGCCCATGCATCAGCACGTAGTGCACGCCACGGTCGGCGACGAGACCGAGCAGATCGGGATCGGCGCCGCCGGACACGTCGTTGACGAGCACCGCCCCGGCGTCGACCGCGGCGGCGGCCACAGCGGCACGGCTGGTGTCGACGCTGACCCGGACGCCCGCGGCGGCGAGCTCGGCCACCACCGGAAGCACGCGACGCATCTCCTCGGCGGCGATGACCCGAGACGCGCCCGGTCGGGTCGACTCGCCACCGACGTCGACGAGATCCGCCCCGTCGTCGGCCATCCGCAGCCCGGCCCGGACCGCGTCCAGCGGATCGAGGTAGGTACCGCCGTCCGAGAACGAGTCCGGCGTGACGTTGACGACGCCCATCACCCTGGTCAGGCCGCCCGGCAGGAGGAGTTCCTCGACGGTCCCGCTCATGGGAGACCTCCACCGGACGTCGCATCCAGCGGCGCACGGCGGTAGGTGTAGCGGTAGACCGGCCGGAAACCAAGATCGGCGTACAGGCCCCGCGCCGCGGCGCTGACCTCTTCGACCTGCAGATACGCATGAGTGGCGCCTCTGCCCGCAGCCCACTCGGCGAGTGCCGCGATAACCCGGCGGGCCGCGCCCCGGCCACGGGCCACGGGCAGGGTGGCCATGCTGTAGACACCCAGCCAACGGTCGTCCGCGATGCCGCGTCCGACCGCCGCCGGCATGCCGTCCACGGTCAGGGTGATGTAGATGGTGGGCAGCCGCAGCGCCGAGAGCACCGCGAGCGTGCCGGGCCGCTGCGCGTTGAACGTCGTCAGCACCTGGCCGGCGACATCCAGCCACTCATCCGCCGGCGTGGTGGTGACGGTCATCCCCACCGAGCCGGCAGCCGCCGGTGCCCGGTCGGCACCACGCACAAGGCCGGCGAGAGGCGCCGTGCAGACGTCGGTAGGACCGGTGTCGTCGTACCCGGCGGCGTCGAGGACCGCGCCGAGCCCGGTCGGCCGGGAGAAGGGTGTCAGCTGGAAGGTCGGCGGCAGACCGGCGGCGGTGTAGAAATCCCGCACCGTGGCAAGCGCCGCGGCGAGGTCGGGCACGTCGCCGCGGGCCCAGACCGAGTTGCCTCGCCGGGACGATCCGGCGGACTCGCGCAGCACCCACCCGGCCTGTTCGACCTGGCGCAACGGCGGCCAGGCCCGGTGCGCCAGGTCATCGAGCTCACGGGCCAGGGACGCGTCGGCGGACGGCAGGTTCGTCCGCGGCCCGACCAGCGGATCGGCGGGACACCGCGCCACGCGGTCATCAGGCACGGCGCGCCGACCACGGCCGGCCTGGTCGACACCAGCTGCGCGACCTGCCGGCCGGAAAGCACGTCGGGGGGCCATCGACCACGATACCGAGGCTACCGATCCGAACGCAGGGATGGACGACCCGAGCGCGGGGATGGACGCCTGCGCCGATCGGACCAACATCGGGCCCCCCAGCTTCACCTTTTCGGTAATCATGACAAGGTGTCATGATTACAAAGCTATTGCCGCCTCGTTCCCGTTCTGGAGTGAACCGGCGGCGGGCCGCATCCCGGCCTCCCTCGGCTCGTCGCCCGGGACCCTCCCGGGCCGGGGCGATGATCCACAAGCCTGCGCCGCGCGATCCTGTCGGTCCTGCCAGCGCCCCCCTTCCTCATCCCGCCACCGCCGACCGGCGAGCTCCACCGCCGCATCGCACCGCCGCCGGCTTGCCCGCCGAACATGATCGGCAAAGGAAACCTCCGGGTAACACCACGCAGAGCCACGATGACAGAAACTTTGCGCACCAGTAATCATCACCCTCCGGCGCAGCCTCCCTCCTACTATTGACAAAGCGAGACACAGGCCAGAACGACCAGAACGACCAGAACGACCGGCCGGCGGCAGCGAGACCGTCGTACGACCGCCGGGAGACTTCGGCCGTTGATCGCTGGATCCGGCCGGACCGCCGTCAGGGAGGATGGCGGTCGCGGCACCGATGCGGGCGCGTGGTCTCACTGTGCGCCCCCGGTCGGTCGCTTCTCGCGGTGGGCTCTACCCCCACTACCTTGTCGTCACGGTCACGACCGTGGTGCTGTCTGAAGGAAGGACGCGCGGCATGCCGCAGTCGAGCGGATCTTCACCGACGCGCGGGCCCGACCCCGGTGCCTGGGTCCCGACGAGCCGGGCGGCCCCTCTCCCACCCTGGTGGGCGACCACCGAGTCGATCGTCATCCCGCCGGCGCGCACCCCTCCGGACGACCGCCCCGAGGACTACGAGCCGGCGCCACCGCCCCAGCCTTCGATGACGAAAGCCGCAACAAGCCCCACCGATGTGTCGCCGGCACCCGCGGGCACGCCATCCTTCGGCACTGTGAGCGAAGCACCATTCGGCACTGTGAGCGGAGCGATCCCGGCGCAGCCGACACCGTTGTCGGCCCCCCACACCACACGCCTTGGCGCTCCGGCCCCCGGTGCCTCGGACCGCAGGCAGTTCCATCGCTATGCGGGAGCGGCGGTCATGACCGCAATCCTCGCCGAGGGACAGATCATGGAGGTCTCGGACGTCCTCGCGGCCAGTCCGATCCAGCTCGCCCTGGAACGCGCCGACGATCTGCTCGACGACCTCCTCGACGCGCACGAGGCGACCCCACCCGCGCACATCCTGGCCCAGACCGAGCGGTTGCGCCGCGGCCTGGAGCGACTCAGCCGGCGGTCCATCCCCGCCGGCGATGCCCACCGGCGCGACGTGCTGCGGGGGCGGGTCGCCGTGCTGGGTGCGGATGCGGCCTTCAAACTCGGTGACATCGAGACCGCGCGGTCGCTGACGTCG
This sequence comes from Frankia sp. CoBUL1, assembly GCF_978021245.1. NCBI lineage: Bacteria > Bacillati > Actinomycetota > Actinomycetes > Frankiales > Frankiaceae > Frankia > Frankia sp. CoBUL1. The sequence continues at coordinate 8,721 of NZ_CDXDOS010000070.1, read as the reverse complement.
CTCGGGTTCCAGGCGGGGCGCTCGGTGGGTGAGGGTGCGCTTCGCGGCTCGGCCCGGGAAGTCGCGGCCGTCAACGAGTTCTACGCCGGCCGGCCCGACGAGGCGCTCCGCCTTGCCCGGGACGGGCTGACCCACGTCAGTGGCGGTGCCGTGCGGGCCCGACTTGTCTGCCAGGAGGCGCGTGCCCTCGCCGCCCTCGGTGACGTGCGGGGCGCGGCCCAGGCCCTGGACCGGGCGTACGACCTGGCGGACGCCATCCCGGCGGACCAGTGGGGCCGTCCCGGTCCGAGTTTCGACCAGTTCAATCCGGTCGAGGTGCCCTACAACGCCACGACGGCCCTGTGTCTACTCGGCCGACCACAGGCCGCCCAGGAACACGCGGATCTCGCCCTGCCGAAGCTGGACGGGATGAACGCCCCGGGATTCCGGTCGGTGATCCGCCTCGATCTCGCCCTGGCGCTGGCCCGGCAGGGTCGCCTGGAACTCGACCAGGTCTGCGCACTGGCCACCGAGGCGATCCAGATCTCCTGGGGGCGAACCGTGGCCTCCGTCTCGGGACGCGCGGATCAGCTGCTCGCGGCCACCCGGCCGCACAGCGAGGTGCGCCAGGTGCGGGACCTCGCGGTACTCATCCGGGAGTGGCAACGCTCCGCGGCGCGGCAGCGGCCCGGCGGGCGCGCGGTTCCCGTGCCGAGCTCGCCGGTCTGACGCCGGCCACCGTACGAGGACCGTGCGAGGGCGCAGTGGCCGACGGCGCGCACCCTCCGGCGGGCTCGCCGGAGGGTGCGCGGTTCACCGCGGAGCGGACCCGCCGCGCCCTCGGTGCGATCTGCGCCAAGGCCGGCCTGGACGACTCGGATGCCATGATGATCAAGAGAACCGTGAACGCGGTGTACCGGCTGCCACGGGCCGGTGCGGTTGTCCGGATCACCGGATCGGCCGCGATGGCGCATCGGGTGAACAAGGTGGTCCGGGTGGCCCGCTGGCTGGCGGAGAACCACGTCCCGGCCGTCCGGCTGCTCCCCGGCGTGCCGGCCCCGGTCACGGCGGCCGGCTTCCTCGCGACGGTCTGGGCCGACGCGACGCCACCCGGCACCCCGCCCGGCGGTCCGGCGCCGGACACCGCGGAGCTGGCCGGCGCGCTGCGCGGTCTGCACACCCTGGCGCCGCCGGAACCGCCGCTGCCATGCTGGGATCCCCTCGACGACGTCCGCCGGCGATTATCCGACGCCGAGGCGCTCCCCGAGCCCGACCGCCGTTTCCTGGAGAAGATGACCGGCCGGATCGCGGCGGCTCTGCCCACCATCCGCTACGCGCTGCCGCGGGTCGTCATACATGGGGACGCGCATCTGGCGAACCTCGTGCGGGCCGCGGACGGCCGCGCGCTGCTCTGCGACTTCGACGCCACCTGCCTGGGGCCGGCGGAATGGGACCTGATTCCTGTGGCGGTCGGCCGGCTACGCTTCGGTCATGATCCTCAGGCCCACCTCGATCTGGCCCGGGGCTACGACTTCGACGTCACCACCTGGGACGGGTTCGCCGTCCTGCGGGCGGTCCGGGAACTGAAGCTGGTGACGAGCGTGGTGCCGATCCTGGGGAGCAGCGCGACGGTGGCCGCCCAGTTCCGGGTCAGGATCGACAGCCTGCGCTCCGGCGACACCGGCGTCCGCTGGTCCCCCTACCGTTGACGCCTCCCTCATCACCCTCGCTGTCAGGGCCCCCGGGGAGGAGACGCCCCGGGGCCGGCACCACACGAGGCACACCGTTTCCACCGGCCGGGCCGTGCGGTCCACGGAACCACATGTCATTCTGGTCAGACCTGTCGGGCCGGTCCGGCGGGTCACGTCCACGTGCCGGACGCTCGGCTCCGAACGCGGGCTACCGGGGACCGCTGTCCTGGGCGTGGTCGTCAGATCACCCCGGCCTCATGGCTTGGGTCGCCCAAACGGAGGGGAGGCCCTTGAACACGACGGAGGGAATGCCCGCCCCGGGGATCAACCAGGTGGTGTGCTGCCCGGAGAACAATCATGAACGATGATCCTCGGGAGATCGGCGCCATCCGGGCCGGCGATGCCGGAGATCGGGACCCCGCGAATCCCGGGCCGTGGGAGCGTGGCGGGCGCGTCGGGTCCCCGCCGCCGACCACCGAGCAGCCGTCCCGTTCGGCGAGCCGACTGCCGGCAGTGACGGACACCGGCCGGTCGTCTCCCGACCGGTCGTCCCCCGACCGAGCCGACCCGGATCACTGGCAGACTGGTCCGGCGCAGCCGCGCTCCACCGGTGCCGCCGGTTGGACGGTCGACGGCCCCTACCGCCCCGAGCCGGCGGCATCCGTCTTCCGGCCGGGCACTGCCGCCCCGGCGGCGTCCCCTGCCGTCTCCGATACCTGGCCGTCGATGCGCCGCGTTGATCCGATGTCGGCCACGGGCTCCGAGGCAGCGGGTTCCTACCCGGCGGGCCCGGCTGGCTGGACCGATCGGGGCACGCCCGGGTCCGCGGCCATGAACCGTCGAGGCACGGAGAGTGCCAACGGCAACGGCAGGATGCTGCCAATCGAGACCCGCACCTTCGATCCGCTGCTCGACCAGTTCCCCCCGAATCCGGGCGGGGCGTTCGGTCAGGCGTACCCGCCGCCCCCACCGGGGGAGACCCGGGCCTGGCGGGGCGATCCGCTGAACCCGCCGCCGCTGAACCCGCCACCGTCCGACCCGTACGCCCAGTCCCCGCCACCGGGCCCGCCGCTGAACCCGCCACCGGCCGACCCGTACGCCCAGTCCCCGCCACCGGCCCCGCGGGACGAGCGCCATGATCCGTGGCGGAGCACGCCGCCGGTGGCGGCGGCGTGCTCGTCCGCTCTGGAGGAGACCGCCGCGATGAGACGGGCGGACTTCGACTCCGCCGCTCCCCGGCCGTACGGCGAGATGGATGGGCGATACGAGACCTATCGACCGTCGACCGAGTATCCCGCGCCGCCGCCCGACCGGTCGAGAACCGGAAGTAAGGCAGCCGGCGGCCCGTACACCGGCCCGGCCCGCACGCCCACCGAAGCCGGCCGCATCCCCTCCTGGCTACGCGATCCCGAGCCGGCCGGGTCGCCCGGCGGACCGGCCGGGACCGGGCGGCACCGCGATCCGAACCGCGGCGATCAGGCCCACGGCGGCCGGGCCCACGACGAATCGTTCCGGACGGAGCACGACCCATCGGCCGCGGCCGGCCGGCGTCGGGCCGGTGGCCCGGTGGGACCGGGTTCCCGGGAGACGGGAAACGGCCGGGCGGGGCTCGCCACCAGCGCACTGCTGCCCGCTCCCCCGGAGACGGCGTCCCGCGGCTGGCGCAGGCTCGTGTACCAGGTCTCGGCGGGCGCGGTGAACCCCGGTCCGTCCCCCGACGAGGTTCGCGACCGCCGGCTCCTCGCGCGCATCCGGAACCCGCTGCACGACTGTCACCGCATCGCGGTGATGTCCCTCAAGGGCGGCGTCGGCAAGACCACGACGACGGTGGCGGTCGGTTCCACGCTGGCCGGCCTGCGCGATGACCGGGTGGTGGCGATCGACGCGAATCCGGACCGTGGCACCCTGGGTTCCAGGGTGCCACGCACCTCCGCGCACACGGTGCGCGAACTGCTGGAGGACGCTCCGCGTCTGCACCGGTACGTGGACGTCCGCAGGTACCTGTCACAGGCCGACTCGAGGCTGGAGGTGCTGGCGTCGGCCAACGATCCGGAGCTGTCGGACACCTTCGGGGACGCCGACTACCGGGCAGTCGACAATCTACTGCAACGGCACTACTCGATCCTGTTGACCGATTGTGGGACGGGCATCCTGCACAGTGCGATGCATGGGGTGCTGGAGCTGGCCGACACGCTGGTGATCGTGAGCAGCGCCAGCGCCGACGGCGGGTCCAGCGCGAGCGCCACCCTCGACTGGTTGGACGCGCACGGCTACTCCGACCATGTCCGCGAGGCGGTCGCCGTGATCTCGATGTTCCCCGTCCAGGGCGAGCGGGTCGACGTCGACACGCTGGAACGGCATTTTGAAGCCCGGACGCGACGGGTGGTCCGGGTCCCGTTCGACCCGCATCTGGCCGACGGGGGACGGATCGTGCTGTCGAGCCTGAAACGGGAGACGCGGGCGGCCTATCGGGAGATCGCCGGCGCGGTAGCCGAACGCTTCGGCGAGGAACGCCGCAGCTACCCGGGCGGCTGACGCCGCTGACACCGCCGGCTGCCTCAGCAGTTCAGCAGCTCAGCGCCGCCACCGCCGCCCGCACGCCGGGACGACGCAGTTGCCGGGCGATGGTGGTCCGTCCCTCGATGAGCCGGGTGAACAGCCCGAAGGTGCCCGGAGCCGCCATGACCGTGTGCATCGCGCCCGGCCGGCGGGTGAACGCGGCCAAGACCTCTCGTCCCGCCGCCATCTCGGGGCCCAGGATCGCCTCGACGCGCGCGGGATAGGCCGCCAAGGCGTCGAGCGCCGTGACGCCCGGGCCAGTCCGCCTTGTATCCGTGACCCCCCCGGCCCGGGTCACGCCCGCCCTCGCGCGACCGACGCCCCCACTCGCCGCGGCGGCAGCCTCCCCGGCGAGCCGACCCGACCGTAATGCGAACGAGATGCCTTCGCGTGTCCACGGATCCAGGAGCCCGGCCGCGTCCCCCGCGACCAACACCCGGCCTCGCCGCAGCGGGGAGCCGACGGCCCGCACCCGGGTGAGATGTCCGGAGTCATGCTGGCGCGGCAGGTCGGTGAGCCCGAGCCGGTCGACGAACCGGGTGTAATAGGCGCGCAGCGCGGCGCCCTCGGCACGATCACCGATCACGCCGACCGTGAGCACCCGTCCCTTGGGGAACACCCACCCGTAGGAACCCGGCACCGGCCCCCAGTCGATGAGCATGCGTCCGGCCCATCGCGCGGCGCGCGCCGGGTCGGCGACAAACTCGCCCTCCAGGCCGACGTCGACCTGGTCACAGCGGACACCGACATAGGTGCCGCAACGACCCGAGGTGCCGTCCGCACCCACCACCACCCGGGCGCGCAGGTCCGCCCCCGCACGCAGACGCACGGTCACCCAACCGTCGTCCTGATCCCCGGTGTCCTCGGCGATCCCGGTCCCGCCCGGCCCGCTCTCGGTCAGCCCCACCACGTGCGCACCGGTCCGCACGGCCGCGCCGGCCGCGACCGCCGCGGCCAGGAGAGCGGCGTCCAGATCGGATCGCATCACCATCGACATCCAGGGACGGCCGCCGGACCGGCCGCGGGTGACCTCGAAGCGGCCGTCCCAGGTCATCGTCAGGGAGCTGACGCTGGCTCGAACCAGACCGGTCAGTTCGATGCCGAGATGATCCGCCGAAAGGCCGACCAGGCCGCCACCGCAGGTCTTGTAACGAGGTACCGCCGAGCGTTCGAGCACGCACACCCGGGCCCCGGCGTTCGCCGCCGCCCGCGCCGCGCTGCCACCGGCCGGACCCGCCCCGACGACAATGACGTCAAAGGTGTTCTCCGGGTCGTCAACCCTGCTCACAGCGCTCCATCCTCCCGACACCGCATCCCGCCCAGGCACCGCAGTCTGCCCAGGCACCGCAGTCTGCGCAGGCAGCGCGGTCTGCGCCGATGCCGTCAGCGCAGGGTGAGGCTGCGTCCAACAAGACCCGCCCGCACCCGGCGTTCGTGCGCGGTCAGTGCCGTGGTGTCGGCCAGGGCCCTTTGGTAGGCCACCCGCAGCGCGGCGGCCGGCTCCTCACAGCTACCCGCCTCGCTTCCGGGCGCGAGATCCCAGACGGGCACGACGAGCCCGGCGGCGCGGAAGAACCCGATGAACCTGGAGCCCTCCCCCACCGTGAGACGTTCGGCCGCGGCCAGGCGAGCCAGCGCATCCAGCAACGCCTCCTCGGTGGGGGCGACGTCGGCGCCCGCGCCGATGGGAGCGACCACCTCGGCCTCGGAGTCGGTGCCCGCCGCAGCACCCGCCGCACCCGGCCAGGCCAGCGGAAGCGCCCACCGCAGGTGCCAGCGGTCACCGGGATGGCACCAGTAGGCGGCCGGCACCGAGGTGAGCCGTACGGTGGGCACCACGGTGGCGTTGGCGCGCTCCAGCATCACCGCCACCTCCTGGTTCGGACCGCTCTCCTCGTCGGACGGTGGCAGCCACCATCCGAATCCAGAATGAACGGTGATGTCCAGGGGCGCCGGGTCCAGCAGGTCGGTGAGCCGGGGCAACCCGGCGAGTCCCGCGGGCAGTTGTTCCACGAGACGCGGCGCGGAGGCGGGCGGGATGTCGATCACACTCCCCGACTCGGCGGCGAGTGCGGCGAGCAGGGCACCGGCGACGTCCCGCGATACGTCCAGACCCGGAAGGGCGATCTGCAGGGCGACCAGGATTTCGCCGTCCTCGCGCACCAGGGCGGGGGCGGCCTGCGGCAGCATCGTGCAGAGCGTGATGCGCCGGTCGGCGTGCTCGGGATGGTCGGCGAGGTAGGCCGCCGCCAGGGCCAGCGGCGCGGTGGCGCTGGGCACCAGCTCCCGCAGGGCGACCAGGTCCGGCTCGTCGCGGCGGCCCGCGAACGGGCGCAGCACGGGAGCCTGCCGGTTCCGCTCGCCGTGGCACGCCTTGTAACGACGGCCCGACCCGCAGGGACAGGGTTCCCGCGGTCCAACGGCGGGGATGGCACCATCGGATCCGTGGACGGACGAGCGGCGACGGCTCCGTGCGGCTCCCCCGCCAGAGCCGGGCGTGGCGACTCGTGCCGGGCGGGTGCCGGGACGCTGGGGTGCGGGTCGGCGAGCGATCACGACCTCCTGAGGTAGAGACCGTCACGCGCGGTCATGGACTTCCTGCTGGTAAGGCTAAGCCATGCTCGGCGGATGACGAGGGTGCCGGGTGGCGGCCGTGGCCGCGGCAAACGTCACCGATCCCGTCGCGGGAGCGGGCTGACGGAGGGCCGACAGCCGACAGACCCGGTCGACGACAGATACATCCCCGGTATCTCGGGCGCCCGTTCAGGGATAACCCTCTTCCGCGGCAGGGACTATCCCGTCGCTGCGAAAGCATCACCACGGATACCGCACGCGGACCCCTCCTCAATGGGCACGATGAACACAGCCGTTCGGCGAACGGGCGCTGGCGGGACTGATGGCGAGCATCATCAACGCTCGTCCGCAAGCCACCGTCACCGTGGCGACACATCCAGGAGGGCGACGCCGCGGGAACCGGTGAAAGGCCAATCGGCATACGGCGCCCGCGGCATTCATCTCGATATAGGGGGGATCGGTGGCGAAGGTCGTCGTCGCCGGCGGGGGCATTGCTGGGATCGCCTGCGCCAGCGCACTGCTAGCCGAGGGAATCACCGTGGATGTCCGTGACCGGGGCCGCGTGATCGGCGGACGGATGGCCTCACGGTGGATAGACGGGCGCATCGTGGACTCCGGCGCGTCGTACTTCACCGCCACCTCACCGGAGTTCCGCGAAGTCGTGGACGATTGGTTCATCCGTGGCCTGGTACGCCCCTGGACGCACCGAATGTCGGTAATCAGTGGGCCGACCGCCACCCTGGCCGAGCCGCGTTCCGGCCCGCTGCGGTACGCCGCCCCGCGCGGGCTGCGTTCCCTGGTCGCCGACCTCGCGTCCCGGGCCGGGGTACAGGTCACACAGTCCACACCGATCCGCCGGGTCACCCCGGGTCCCCGCGTCGACGACGAGGCCGCCGACGCGGTGGTCCTCGCGATGCCCGACCCGCAGGCACTGCGCCATCTCGACCCGGCCTGCGCCGAGGAGCGGACGCAGCTCGCCGGCCGACCCTGGTCGCCGGTGCTGGCGCTGCTCGCCGGCTGGCCCTACCGGTGCTGGGCACCGATCGACGGAGCCTTCGTCCACGACGACGATACGATTACCTGGATCGCTGACGACGGTCGTCGCCGAGGTGACAATGCCGCCGTCCTGGTCGCCCACTCGACGCCGGATTTCGCGCGGCCGCGGCTGGCCGACCCCGCAGCGGCCGGGCCTGATCTCGTCGCGGCGCTACGGCGCCTGCTCACCATCACGATGCAACCCAGTTGGACGTATGTGCAAAAGTGGACCTTCGCTCGCCCGGACCGTCCGCACGAACAGCCGTACTACCTGTCCAGCAGTGGGATCGGGCTCGCCGGCGACGGCTGGGGAACACCGAAGATCGAGAATGCCTGGCGCTCGGGCACCGAGCTGGGCCGGGCCCTTGCCGCCCGATTGAGATAACCGATTGCGACAACCTATCGCAATAACCGATTACGATGACCGATGACATGTGACCGGATCGAGCCTGCGTCGGCGTAGGTCGTTCGGTTGACGATGCGTGACGCGGGTACACCCTCCGACATGGAGATCAAAGTAAGCCTGTCGTTGCCCCACGATGAGATCTCCATACCCGTGATTCGACGTATCTGTACGCAGTCCCTGAAGGTCCTGGGCGTCAATCAAGAATGCATTGACGATGTTGAAATCGCCTTGACCGAAGCGTGCGACAACGTTCTTCTACATGCCCATGCCGGCGACGAGTACGAGGTTTTGGTGGGAGTGGACAACGAAGTCGCTGTCATCGAGGTGAGCGATCGCGGCGACGGTTTCGACAGCGCGGATGAGCTCGATCGGACAGCCCGCCAGAATGGCGATTCCCCCAGGCCAGATAATGTTCCCGAGCAAGGCCGCGGCATCTTTCTCATGCGCGCTCTGATGGACCGGGTGCAGTTCCAGGGC
>NZ_CDXDOS010000069.1:0-14970 GCF_978021245.1 Frankia sp. CoBUL1 | reverse complement strand
GCCCTGGGCGACACCCACGCGGTGTCAGCTACTACGTCTGTGCCCGGAAGGGTGAGTACGTCGCGGCCGAGCATCCGGGCAAGGCGGACATCTGGCTCCGCGAAGATGACCTTGTACATGGGGTCAACACGTTTCTGGCCGAGCGGGTGTTCGGCGAGTACCGGTTGGATCTTCTCGACTCTCATCTGAGGGAAGTGGACGCGACCCGCGAGCATAATCGAAAACGGCAAATCGCGTCACTCCACGGCGCCATCGCTGACGCTGAGGCTCGTAGCAAGCGGTTGCTGCGCAACTTCGAACTTATCGACAACCCGGACCAGGACATGGCTCGCGACATCGCGGAGCGGCGGATCGAGCTGAGGTCCGAGCGAGAAGCCCTCCAGCAGGCGCTGATCGATCTTGAGGATGAGGATGCGGTGGCGCCCAATCCCGGCCTGTTGCGGGCGCTGCCGGTGGGCGCCGTCGACGTCGACAGGCTGCCTGAGGATCTCTCTCGCCGGCTCTTCGAGGCCCTTCGGCTCGAAGTCCGGTACAACCGCGCGACTAACATCGCAACTTGCCGGGTAACTCTGACAGGCGAGACCGTGCCAACCGCCGCTGGCGTCGGCGTTGACGCAGTCAGGGTGGTCCGGAAGGCTCCCAACAAGATCGAGAAGGAGGAGGCGGCCGTGCAGATCCGCGAGAGGATCATGCACGGGTCTGCGTGGTGCCCCCAACGGGATTCGAACCCGTGCTACCGCCTTGAAAGGGCGACGTCCTGGGCCGCTAGACGATGGGGGCGCGGCGACGACCCTCAGCGAGGCTGCGCATCCGCCCAACCGCGACGTCGATCGTCTGAAACACCGCAAGCATAGGGGATGGCCCGGTCGGGCGACAAACCCTTCCCAGGCCGATCCCGACCGCTCGGCATCCCCGTGGGAACGCTCCCCTGGCCGGCCAACCACCCGGCTGCCCAACGACTGCCCGGCCACCCGGCCACCCGGCTGCCCGGCTGCCGCGTCACCGGCCCTTCTCCAGGCGTGAACGGCCCGGCGCCTCCTGCCCCGCGGGGCGGCCTGCCGCGGGCGCGATGGCGCGGCGCGGGTCGACCCATCGGTAGCGGGAACGGAAGAAGGCTCGGACCGGCAGCCCCTCGATCGCGATCGAGTGCTCGATCCGCGCCGGCCCGGCGGGATCGCCGCGACCATGGACCTCGGCGAGATCGAAACTCAGCGTGACCTCGTCGGCCCGGTCCCCGGGAGTGTTCGGATCATAGACACGGAGCGTGATCGACGTTCCGGCCTGGACGTAGGCGTAGGCGAGCACCTGATGGTTCAGGCCTAGCAGCCGCGGATCGGGGGAGCGCACCGTGATGATCCCGATCGGGGACAGCAACCCCTCGTCCAGATCGAGCCGGATCCGTGGCCACTCATCCGCCAGGCTCGTCCGCGCGACTCCCGGCCGGACCCGGATCCCCCGGTTGACGTCGGCGTCGGCGCCCTGCATGAGCCGGTAGTAGCGGGCCACCCCCCGCGGGATGTCGAAGCTCTCCAGCAGGCGGCGGACGAGGTACGCGTACAGCGGGGAACCGACTGCCGGCGCCACGACGTCAGGCGGCGGCCCGATTCCGGCCTCGAACAGATCACTCACAGCGTAGATCATCCCGCCGCACAGGCCCCGGCTGGCGTCGCCGAGGCCCAGCCGCCGAGTCGACCCTGGCGCCGAAACGGCCAACAACGGTTGCGGAGCGAAGCTGTTCGTGAACCGGAACGCGCTGGTACTGGGCCGGAAACCGGGCACAGTCGACTCCCGCCCCCAGCCCTGGTTATCGGCGCCGCCCGACGTCACGGTGCCGGGCGGGTTACGGCGCCAGGCGGCGGCCCAACGATGATCAACCTCCGGGCAGCTCGGATCTCTGTCCAGCCTCTCGGCTGTCCAGGGCCTCGGCCGTCCGTCCAGTGCCTTGGCCCGGCGCGACGAGACCGGCGGACAGCCGTAACGGCCGTCCGCCGGTTCCCCAGCAGGTCCACCCAGCGCCCTCCCGGTGCGGAGGTGGTCCTTGACGCGGGACGTCGGCGGGACAGGATCCCGACGCATGGGCTCACCCACATGCCGGACGACCCGACGCCTGGATCTATCTACCCCTCCATCAGCGGCCCGATGGTGATACCGCAGCCTCCGGCTGTCGTCCGATACGGGACGATCAACCGCTCTCGAGACCTTCGGCCCTATTCCGCGGGACTCACGACCGACACCCTCGCACTGTCAGCCGTGCGGCCCGCACCCGAGGACCCGTACCCGAGGAGAGGAGGGGGCTCGTGCAACGCGCCAGGTTGGCGCGAACCTAGATGTCACTTCCGATGCTCGGAACTCCCTTCAGCAGGGCACGCACCTCCGCCTCTCGGTACCGGCGGTGACCGCCCAGAGTCCGAATCGACGTCAGCTTTCCGGCCTTCGCCCACCGGGTCACGGTCTTCGGGTCTACCCGAAACATCGTGGCAACCTCGGCGGGCGTCAGCAGCGGCTCAGCGTCTGGCGTTCGTGTCGTCATTGCGTTGGCCTCCCGTCACAGAGCGTCGCTCCGTCCCATACAGATCGTGCATCCTTCGGGGGCATTTCGGACATGGCACGTCAGGACCATCTACTGACTAGTCACAGCTCGTCCGAAGCGGGCGGCAACTCTCAGTTAACAGAATGCGCCGATCAGCTCGCGGATTCCCGTGCCTGCAGGGGCCTCCACCTCATCAGGACTCGTTCGTAGGCTTCGACCGCTAGGTCTGTTCGCCCACGGCGTAACGCACTGACAGCCTCGACGATGTCCTCTACAGAGTTGTCGCGCCGAAGCATGTCATCGTCCAGCAAGTCAACTAGCCCGTCGTAGTCCAGTTCGACCCTGCTCTGCGGATGGAAGGACCCCAGCCAACGGGCCAGCTCGCCGACGCCCTCGACTCCCGGGGCGTCCGGAGAGCTCGCCCGCACCGCCTCCACCGCTTCCACCGCCCGGCCCGCCCGCCGCCTGGCGAGGCTCATCGTGGTGCGGTAGATCATGGACCGCTCGGCGGTGTCCCCCGTGACCAGGGACCGTTCGGCCGGGTCGAAGAGCAGGAACCACGGCGGTGGCACCATCCAGGTACAGGTCTGCACGTGGACCTTGAGCGCGGGGCGGCGGGCCTTCCACCGGTTCAGCTCGACCTCGGCCGGCTCGATGATCCGCCGTGGCAGGAACGCCTCCGCGACGCGGTCGGGCATCAGGCCGCGGAACTCGAGCGCCGCCTGCCACACCCGCAGCTGGGTCGACCACGGACAGACGAACATCAGACCGTCGATCCACTGGACGAAGGCCGACTCGTCGGCGACGTCAAGGGTGGGATGGACGGTCGCGACCAGCGCCAGGACCCGCTCCCGGCGGGTCCCGGCCCGGCGCGAAGGCGGCCCCGCGGCGGCGTAACGCTGCCAGCGGCCACGTTCGGCCGCGGGAAAGGCAGCGAGCGGTTCGTACACCCGCAGATACGCCGCGGGGGAGACGACGGGCACCTCAGGACCCACTTACCGCGCGCGATCCGACCGACGACACCCACGCGGATGCCCTGGATCCTGGCATGCCTCGATCCTGGCACGTCCGCACACAAGCCGTCCGGCCTACCGGCGCCGTAGGGTTCGCCAGGACACGATCTGCGGGCCCTGGGCGCGGCGCGGGGTGGTTCGGCCCGCGCGCGGGATCAGGGCGGTGGGGGCCACGGGCCCCACGGAGGCCCCCAGAAGGCCCCCAGAAGGCCCCGAGGAGAGAGGTGCGCCATGTCGTCCCTGTTCAGGTCGTCCCTGTTCAGCGCCGTTTGTGACCATGAGCAGGTGCTGTTGTGCTCGGACCGTCCCTCGGGTCTTCACGCGATCATCGCCATCTACTCGACGGCGCTGGGGCCGTCGCTGGGCGGTACCCGCTTCCACCCCTACGCCGACGAGGAAGTCGCGTTGGCGGACGCCCTCGCCCTGTCCCGGGCGATGGCCTACAAGGCCGCCTGCGCCGGGCTGGACCTCGGCGGCGGCAAGGCCGTCATCATCGGTGATCCGGCCGTCGCGAAGTCGGAGCCACTGCTGCGCGCCTTCGGCCGCCATGTCGCATCATTGGGCGGCCGATACATCACCGCTTGCGACGTCGGTACCTACGTGGCGGACATGGACGTCATCGCCCGGGAAACCCGGTGGATAACCGGACGGTCACCGGCGCACGGCGGTTCGGGCGACTCCGGCGTGCTGACCGCCTACGGGGTCTTCGAGGGCATGCGCGCCGCCGCCCGGCACCGCTGGGGAACGCCGAGCCTGGCGGGGCGCCGCGTCGCGGTCTCGGGAGTCGGCAAGGTCGGGCGGCGGCTCATCGGGCATCTCCTCGACAGCGGCGCCTCGGTGGTCGCGGGCGACGTGGACCCGGTGGCCCTGGCCCGGCTGCGGGTGGAGTTCCCGGCGGCCGAGACCGTGCCGGACCCGGACGATCTGCTCGACCTCGACATCGACGTGTACGCCCCCTGCGCGCTGGGCGGAGCGCTGAGCGCGGAGACCGTCCGCCGGCTGCGAGCCGGCGTCGTCTGCGGCGGCGCCAACAACCAGCTCGCGCAGCCCGAGGTCGGGCGGCAGCTCGCCGACGCCGGAGTCCTGTACGCCCCCGACTTCGTGGTCAACGCCGGCGGCCTGATCCAGGTCGCGGACGAGATCGAGGGCTACTCGCCGGAGCGGGCCCGGGCCAGGGCCGCGCAGATCTTCGACACCACCTCGGAGGTGTTCCGCCTCGCCAAGGCCGAGGAGGTGACCCCGACCGAGGCCGCGGAGCGGCTCGCCGAACGCCGCATGACCGACGTGGGACGCCTGCGGGGGATCCTGCTGCCCTGACGCCGACCGCGGATGGGGCGAGACGCACCGTGGGGCGAGACGCACCGTGAGGCGAGGCACACCCCCGCCACCAGGCACGATCACCCGCCCGGCGGGGGCCTGAACGTCAATGGGAACAGGTGACGGTGATCACATCTAGGCCCCGTCAAACGGGCCGCCGACGGCGGGGACAAGCGGATATCCCCGATCGAACCCACCGGACAAGCGGGTTCATACACCGTTTCCGATCGCGGACACCTTGTCCGGGGACAGGCAACTGTCGGGTTGGCGTGCCGAGAAGCCTCCGGTCCCTGTAGTCTCGGGAAGCACGAGACAGTGAGAGCACCGGGGCGGGTCCCCGTCGTCATGTTCGAGGGGGTCGAGCCATGGGGCGCGGCCGAGCTAAGGCCAAGCAGACGAAAGTCGCCCGCGAGCTCAAGTACAACTCGCCCACTATGGATCTCGACCGATTGAAGGCGGATCTGGGCGCGGGCTCGACGCGCGAGAACAACAACGACGACTCGTACGTAGATGACGACTACGGATACGACGCCTACGCAGACGACGAGGACGATCGACGTTCCTCCCGCTGACAGCGTCGCTTCGGTAGTCGCTCACCGCGGTGGTCGTCGCCGACGGTGGTCGTCCGGGCTCAGGCCCGGGCTCCCACCGCCATAACGTGCTGCCGTGATGTTGGCCGCGCTGCATGCTTCTTCGCCAGTTCACTCCTGATCAGCCCAGGCTGCCCGGACAGGTTGCCCAACCTGCCCGGAGGGGCTGCCCTGCCCGGACGGGCTGTCCCGGACGGGCCGCCTCAGCGTGGATGCCGGCCGGCGAGCCGGGCCCTGGCCACGCCGGCTGGCTCCGGAGCGTCCGCCGTGCCGACCTCCCCTGCCACCCAGGCCGGCACGTCCCGCGCGGCGAGCAGCGCGAGAGCGTCGGCGACCGCAGTGGCCGGCAAGACCGCCACCATGCCGACTCCCTGGTTGAAGGTGGCTTCCATGTCCGCCTGGGTCACCTCGCCGCGCTCGGCGAGCAGACCGAAGATCGGGGGCACTGACCACGACGCCCGGTCCACCGTGGCCAGCAGGCCCGGCGGGATGACCCGGGCGAGGTTCGCCGCGAGACCGCCGCCGGTGATGTGGGCGAAGGTGTGCACCTCGACAGCCGCGGCCAGCGCCAGGCAGTCCCGGGCATAGATGCGGGTCGGAACCAGCAGGGACGTGCCCAGCGTGCCCCCCAGGGACGGGACGTATGACTCCAGATCCTCCCGCGCGGTCTCGGGAATCCCACCGGGCTGGCCAGAATCGACAGGACCGAACAAGATATGCCGTACGAGCGAGAAGCCGTTGGAGTGGATGCCGGATGATGCCATCGCGACCACCACGTCCCCGGGCCGGACTCGCTCCGGCCCGAGCACGTCGTCGGCCTCCACGACCCCGACCCCCGTCGCGGCCAGGTCGTAGTCGTCGCTACCCATGAGCCCAGGGTGCTCGGCGGTCTCCCCGCCGACCAGCGCCGCCCCCGCCTGCTCGCAGCCGGTTGCGATGCCGGAGACGATCTCGGCCACGCGCGCGGGGACCAGGGAGCCGCACGCGAGGTAGTCGAGCAGGAACAGCGGCTCCGCACCGCACACCACGAGGTCGTCGACAACCATGGCGACCAGATCAATGCCCACGGTGTCGTGCGTGTCCAGGGCCCGGGCAACGGCAATCTTGGTGCCCACACCGTCGGTCGAGGAGGCGAGCAGCGGCCGACGGTACCGCGCCGTATCCAGCGCGAACAGGCCGGCGAATCCGCCGAGCGAACCGACGACCTCGGGCCGGGTCGCGCGCGCGACGTGACCGCGCATCAGCTCGACGGCACGCTCGCCCGCGGCCACGTTGACCCCGGCCGCCCGGTACGAGTTCAATCCACCGCTCATGCGGGCCTCACCCCGGCCGGCTGGGGCTCGGACTCAAGATCGGGCTCGGGCTCGGGCTCGGCGTCGTGGTTGTCCGGGGAGGGATCGGCACCGTTCATGCCCAGCGTCACGCCGCGCCGCAGCGCCTCGGCGATCATGTCCTCGGTGGTCTCCGCGCCGCCCGTCGCCTCCAGCCGATGCTTGCCGAGCTTGTCGGAATCGTTCAGCGGAACCGGATACACGCCGTCGAAGCAGGCCCGGCAGAGCGTGCCGGCCGGTTGGCGGGAGGCCTCGACGAGGCCCTCCAACGAGACGTAGGCCAGCGAGTCGGCCCCGAGAGAGGCTCTGATCTCCTCGATGCCCGCCTCACTGGCGATCAGCTCGGCGCGGGTCGCGAAGTCGATGCCGTAGAAGCAGGGCCACCGTACCGGCGGCGAGGAGATCCGGATGTGGACCTCGGCGGCGCCGGCCTCCCGCAGCATGCGCACCAGCGCGCGCTGTGTGTTGCCGCGGACGATCGAGTCGTCCACCACGACGAGGCGACGCCCCTCGATCACATCCCGCAGGGGGTTCAGCTTGAGCCGGATCCCGCGCTGCCGAATCGTCTGCGAGGGCTGGATGAAGGTGCGCCCGACGTAGGAGTTCTTGACCAGGCCCTCACCGAACGGGATGCCCGACTCCTCCGCGTAGCCGACCGCGGCGGGTACTCCGGACTGCGGCACGGGGATGACCAGGTCGGCCTCCACCGGCGCCTCGCGGGCCAGCTGCCGGCCAACATCGACCCGGGTGGCGTGCACAGAGCGTCCGGCGATCGACGTGTCCGGGCGAGCGAGATAGACGTACTCGAACAGGCAGCCGTGCGGATCGGGCCGGGCGAACGTGCGCGAACGCACCCCCTCGGCGTCGATGACGACCAGCTCGCCAGGAACGATCTCCCGTACGAGGGTGGCGCCGACGATGTCGAGGGCGGCCGTCTCGCTGGCGATGATCCACGCGCCGTCGGGATGGCCGTCGAGCCGGCCGAGCACGAGCGGGTGGATCCCGTGCGCGTCCCGGGCGGCATACAGCGTCAAGGCGTCCGAGAAGACCAGCGAGAAGGCCCCGGTCAGGCGGGGCAGCACGTCCATCGCCGCGTCGACGAGGGTCGGGCCGGGATGGTCGGCGAGCATGGCGGTGATGAGGTCCGAGTCGGTGGTCGCCCGCAGGCGGTCCCGCTCCGCGCCGAGCGTCCGCGCGAGCTCGACGATGTTGGTGAGGTTGCCGTTGTGCCCGAGCGCGATGGGGCCGCCGAAGCGGGCGGTGCGGTACGACGGCTGGGCGTTCTCCCAGGTGGAGGAGCCTGTCGTCGAGTACCGGGTGTGACCGACCGCCACATGGCCGCTCAGGCTGGACAGGGTGACCTCGTCGAAGACCTGAGCGACAAGCCCCAGTTCCTTGAAGACCACCACGGTCCGACCGTCCCCGACCGCGATGCCGGCAGCCTCCTGCCCGCGGTGCTGCAGCGCGTACAGACCGTAGTAGGCCAGGTTCGCCACGTCCTCACCGGGCGCCCACACCCCGAACACACCGCAGGCGTCACGCGGCCCCGGCTCGTCGGAGAGGTCTGATTCCCATCCGGGGGTGGCGCCGAAGCGGGGTGCGACGTCTGGCACCAGGACTCCTCGACAGGTCAGGGACACCGAAGAATGCGGACAATCTCGCGCGGGACCATGCGGGACCACAGAGGTGCCGGGCTCGTCCGCCGACGCGCCGAGACGCGCCGAGACGCGCCGACCACTCCGACCACCGCCTCACCCCCGGCAGCTACCTCCCACCACGCTAGCAGTGAGGACGCGCATCGGCCGTTGTGCGCGCATGCCCGGACGGACCAGATCGTCCCTGGTAGATCATCCGGCCCAGCCAACCCGCATCTACAGGAGGGGCAGGTAGGAACTGAGGTCGGCGCGCTCGCCGCTGGCCGCGACCCGGCCGTCGGCCACCGCCTCGGCCCACGGCAGGCGGCCCGCGCACAGCAGGACGAAGGCAACGGGTTCGGCCTCGACGACATTCGGCGGTGTGCCCCGGGTATGGCGTGGACCCTCGACGATCTGCACGGCCGTGAACGGCGGCACCCGCAGTTCCACCGAGCGTCCGGGTGCCCGCTCGGTGAACATCTCCGCGAACACCTTCGTCGCCGCCCTGAGCGCATCCCGGACCGGCGTGACGCCTAGGTCGAGGCCGTGCACCACCGCCTCGACCGCTCGGGTGCGCAGGAACTCCGCCAGGCGCATCGGGCCGCCCGGCGTCGGGACCACCGCTTCCTGAGTCACCGCGGCCATGGCGGCCACCGCGGCCGACACCTCACCGGCCAGCCAGCCTCTGATCTCGGCCGGCCCACGGTTCGCCGCCAGCGAGCGGGCGGTGTCCGCGACGGCCTCCGTCCGGGTTCCGGCGCCCGTCAGGTAGCCGCTCGCGGTGACGAGATCCCTCGCGGTGACGAGATCCGTCGTGCGCCGGGACGCCGGGACCGCGGGGGCCAGGGCCTCGGTGAGCGCGGTCGCGGAGCGGGAGACGTGCAGGACGAGGTCGCCGACCGTCCAGCCGGGCAGCGGACTCGGCACCCCGAGGGTCCCGTCGGGCAGGACACTCACCGCATCGACGATCCGCTGCCACTGGTCCGCCAACGTCGCGGCCAGCTCGGTACCGGTCGCCCTGGGATCCTGGCGGCGTCCGCGGGATGGCATCCCTCCATCCTGCCCGGCGCCGCGTCCCGGCCGGATAGCCCACCTGCCAGATACCACCAGGCACCACCCGATAACACCTAGTACAAACCAGTATAAAACGGTGCGCGGTTATATCCGGCTGTCCGCGCGCGCCGGTGTGCCGGACCCGATCCCCCGCCCTGCCGGGCAGGAAGACGAGTATGGACGGGTGCCAGTGACGATCCCGCGCGCTCCCGCCGACGAGTACGCAACCGCCGCGATCCGGCAACGGGTTCTTGACGCCTGGGCCGCCTCCCCGGCCCGCTTCCGGGAAGACGCCAATGCCGAGGAGGACGCGGCTCTCGGCGCCTACCGCGACCGCCTCGTCGTCGAACTTGTGCAGAACGCGGTCGACGCCGCGCGTGAGGCCGGCGTCCCGGCCCGGGTGTACCTGCGGCTGCGCACCTCCGCTTCGGAGTCGGACACTCCGGATGCACCGGATGCACCGGATGCTTCGAAGACCGGCGCCGGTCCCGGGGGCCTGTTGGAGATCGCCAATACGGGGGCACCGCTGAGCCCGGCGGGGGTGGAGGCGCTGTCGACCCTGCGTGCCTCGGCGAAACGGGACACCACGTCAGTAGGGCGGTTCGGCGCCGGATTCGCCGCAGTGCTCGCGGTGAGCGACGATCCCTCGATCGTCTCCCGGTCCCGCCCGGGCGGGGGGGCGTCCGGAGTCACCTGGTCGAAGAGCAGGGTGATCAAGGCCGTGACGGCCGCGGGGGTGGGCCTGACCGAAGAACTGGCCCGGCGCGACGGGGCGGTACCCATCCTCCGGCTGCCATTCGATCTTCCCGCGCCGCCCGCACCACCGGACGGGTACGACACCGTGATCCGCCTCCCGCTGCGGGACGTCGCGGCGGCCACGGCAGCCCGGGATCTGCTGGCGGGGCTCGATCCGACCCTGCCGCTCGTCCTCGGCGGTCCCAGCGAGATCGTGGTTGACGTCGACGGGGCCGTTCGGACGATCACCTGTCGATGGATCCGCGGGGGCGGCTCATCCCAGCCCGCGCCGGGCGCGACGTCGACCCGCGTGGAGATCGCCGATCTCGACGGCGAGCGCTGGCGCGGCATCGCCCGTAGCGGCGTGATCCCGGCCAACCTGCTGGCCGACCGCCCGGTAGAGGAGCGCGGCCGGAACCGCTTCACCGCCCGGGTCATGGTCCGCGACGGCGGATGGCCCGAGGGCGTCGCCCGGGTCGTGCGGGCACCTCAGCCGACGGACGAACCGATCTCGCTGCCGATCCTGGCGAGCGTCGAGCTGCCACTGGATCCCTCGCGTCGATACACGGTATCGGGTCCGTTACGAGACTGGCTCACCGATCAGCTGAGCGCGGCCACCGTGGCGCTGGCCGAATACCTGGGCGCCGGCAGGAACCCAGACGCCGGCAGGAACCCAGACGCCGGCAGGAACCCAGACGAGACACCCGGCGACCCGCTGGCCGCGCTGGCCCTCGTGCCGACGGGGCTGCCGGTGGGCGAGGTCGACGGCAGGCTACGGGAGATGCTGATCCGACTTCTCCCGGACGCGGCGATGCTGCCCGGCGGTCTGCGTGGCCGGGACTGTTCCGTCTGCGATCTCGGCCCCGCGACCGATGCGGTCACCGAGCTGCTGCGCTCCTGCGGGGCCGACCCGGCCGAGACCTGGACCGAGGCCGACCCGGCCGAGATCGCCGGCACGGACGGGGCGGGTCCGGATGGCGACGACACCGTCGCGGCGAAGGTCGATGGGCAGGTTCCCGGCCTGCTCCCGGCGGCCTATGCGGCCCGCCGGTGGCGTACCGCACTCTCCGCCCTGGGCGTTCGACGGGTGGACAGCGCCGCCCTAGTCGAGCTGCTCTCCGGGGTGCCCCGCCCGCCACACTGGTGGGGACGTCTCTATCCGCTCCTGGTCGGGGCGCCGGACCGGGATGCGCTCGGCGCGCTTCCGGTACCGGTCACGGAGGTTCCCGCGCCCTGGGAGGACACCGAGCCGCGCGGGGCAGCCGGGTCCAGCGCCTTGCGGACGCGGATGGTCACCGGTCCGCGTGGGACCCTGCTGCCCACCGCCGACCTCGACATCGTCGCGCTGGCCCGATCGGGGCTGCCGCTGCGGGTCGTGCATCCCGACGCCTGCGCCCAGGACGCGGCGCGGGATGCCCTGCGCACCCTCGGCGCGCTTGAGGGCACTCCAGCGGGTGTCCTAAGGGATGCGGCGGTACGCGAGGCGGTCCTGGACGCCGATCCGGAGGACGATCCCGATGATCTCACCGCCCTGGCGAACGCGGTGCTGGCGCTGGTCCGGGACGCGGGCGAGGAGTCCGCGGCCGACCTGAGCTGGCTCGACGAGCTGCTGCTGCCGGACGGCGACGGTGACTTCACCCCGGCCGGCGAGCTGCTGATCCAGGGAGGCCCCCTGGATCGGGTGCTCGCCGAGGACGCGCCCTTCGGCACCCTGAGCGCCGAGGTCGCGCGGGCCTGGCCCGCCGAGGTACTGGCGAAGGTCGGTGTGCTGCGCACCTTCGGGGTGTTGCACGCCCACGACCTGCCGTTGGATCCCGACGAGCAGATCCTGCTTGACCTCGACGACAGCGACACCTGGGTTGACGACGTCGCGGCGGACGACCACGGCGCGCCGGGCGGCTCGGCGAACCTGCGTCGGCCGCCTCCCGGCGGGCCACCGGCACCCGCCATGATCGGGGTGTTCGCGGCGGTACGCGATCTCGAACTCGTCGACCGGGCCGCCTGGCCCGAGGCGCTCGCCGAGCTCGCCCGACCACCGTTGCGGGACATCGTGTTCGCCCCCGAGCCGTCCTATACGCGCTGGTGGCTGGCGCGGCACGCGGTGCTGCCCGTCGGTGGCGACGGCCGGGTGCCCCGCTCCGCGGAACACCCGGCGCACCGGGACAGCAGGGTTCTGCCTCCGGGCGAGCTCGTCCTACCCGACGCGGACCCCCTGCTCACCGGGCTGTTCGCGCCGGCGGCACCGCTCCCGGGGGTCGACGACGAGTTCCTGCGCCACCTCGGCTGCCGGCTGACGCTGGAGGACGTCCTCGGCGACCTGGGCGCGGTGATGGACCTGCTCGACCGGCTGGGCGACGTCGACCGGGACGTGCCGTGGCCCGCGGCTCGCACGCTGTACATCGCCGCGGTCGACGCGGTGGCCCGGGTCCTGACGGCGCCGGACGGTTCCGCCCACGACGGGCGGTTCGACCCGCCGCTGACCGTCCGCACCCCGGACGGCGTCCGGGCCTGCGCCGACGTCGTCGTGGTGGACGCACCGGACATGCTGGGGCTGCTCGGCGCGGACCGCTTCGGGCTGCGTCTCCCGCTGGATCGGGCGGCCGAGGTGGCCCACGTCCTCGGCGTGCGCCTCACCGCCGAGGCGGGCACCTGCGAGATCGCCTCGGCGGGCCCCGGCGAGGCCCGGCAGGCACCGGACGGCACACCGTACCGGGTTCACGACCCGCTGCTGGTCGAGGATCTCGCCGGCAGGCCAACCCGGGTGCCCTGGCGGGTACTCGGCGGGATCGGCGGCGAGATCCACGTGGATGCCGAGGCCGGCTCAGACGCGCTCGCGCGGGCCCTGGCCTGGCGCGGCGGGCAGTGGGACCGGCGGCATGCGCTGGCCGCGGCGCTGCGCGACCCCGACGGTGCCGCCTTCCGAGCCGCGGAGGACGACCTCGACGAGACCTGAGCCGCGCCGGTGGGTTCCGGTCGCCGGACTATCGATCCGCGTGGTCAGGGTTTCCCCGCGCCCGCAGCCGGTTGCGGCGGCGGATCACGATCCACAGGCCGGCGAGCCCGAGGACGAAGCCGCAAATCGCCGTCACGAACCACCAGAGCCGGCCGTCGCCCCGCAGGTCGTCGAGGAAGAACGCCATGACCAGCGCGGCGATGGCCCACAGCACGGTTCCCACCGCGACGGAGGCGACCCCGTCGTAGGGCAACGGTTCGGGCGCGGACGGGCGGGTTGTCGCGGCGGGCTCGCCGCCCTCCGGGACGGGCGGGACCTCGGGGGCGTGCGCACCACCCGTGGAATCGCTGTTTGCTGAGACGCTCATCCCGCTCGACGCTACCCTCTCGGCTCGCGGGCCGGACTGCTCGCGGGCCGGGGTGATAGGTCAGGAGTCGTCCGCCGGTTCGACGAGCCACTCGTCGAACCGGCGTCTCGTCACGTCGCTCAGCAGGGCGATATCGGAACGGAACCCGTCCCGCAGCCGGGCCCCGATCGCCGGATCCAGCCGGGGGGCCGGGAAGGCCGGCACGGACGGGGGCGCCGGCACGGACGTCCCGGGTGGCCCGGGACGTCCTCGGCGCTCGGCCCCCAGCTTGACCCCCAGGAAACCGTGGACCCGTCGAATGACGGCGGCGGGATCCCCGATCAGATCGCGGTGCGCCGTCAGGAGTACCTGCTCGCGGGGGAACAGCGTGAACAGCCGCTGCAGCTGCGTGCCGTACCTGCCCAGGGCCAGGTAGCGCCACGGCCATGGCCAGCACGCGGCCGTCCGGGCGGCCTCGGCGGCCACGGCACGTTCGAAATCGTCGAGGTCCTCAAGACCGGCCAGCCGCATCCGGACCCAGTTCGCATAGGCCCGCTCCACCGGATCACGAAGAACGACGATGAGCTTCGCGTAGGGAAGCAGTTCGTGAATATGCCGCAGCGCCGTGAAGTCGGCGAGATAATACGGGGTGCTCTCGCCGCGCACCGCACCCGCCGGAGCCGCGTCGAACAGCGCCTCGTAGTCGGATCGCCGACGGACAGGTGATCGCTCGCCCGGCCCGGCGCGAGCCACGCAGCCCGGACGACCGGCACTCCCGCCGGCTTCGCCCCAAGCGGAACAGACGACGCCGGCCCGGCCGGCCGTGGTGACGTCGAGCCCGCTTTCCAGGATGCGCCCGGCCAGGAAGTACCCCGGTTGCGGGATCTCGGGCATGAAGACGGATCGATGGCGGCCGAGTTCCTCGTGCAGGACCTCCGTACCCGCGTCGGGAGCACCGATCACGAAGAAATCAGGCAGAGCCACGGCATCTCCTGTTCCTGACGTCCCCGGCCGCGATTTCTGGAACAGCCCGTGAGTATATTCACGATTCTCCATCGGGAAGATGGACATCCCGGGACCTCCACGGCCGGCGTCATGCACCACAGATTCCACCGAAAGACCAAGAGGTGAGATAAGTCATACTTTTCAATGCTTGGCGACCGCCGGAGCAGTGTGCTTCCGTTGCTCTTGTGTTGAAGCGGCTGATCCTGGTCACCCGGGGCCACATTGATCTGCTCCGCGTTGCCTCGGCCGCCTGTCCGGCGGCCTGACGGGCAGCCGCCTACCTCCCGCACGGCGCTTCACGAAGCGTCAGCCGGTCCGGACACGCTAGACCAGGGCACGCCACCGTCTGTCAACCGACGTTGCCTCGTCTCGCGCGAACCGGCAAGCATCGCCAGGAAGGCCCCACCGGGCAGCGTCATCGCTGGTAGCTGCACATGCCGACCTCCCCCGAACAACATCGGCC